>JBOHTC010000187.1:0-19695 GCA_050733495.1 Gemmatimonadaceae bacterium
GTATATGATGACCCGACTCGATACGTCGTTCGCCGCGCTCTCGGACGCCACGCGGCGTGGCGTTCTGCAGCAGCTCGGACGAGCCGACGCGTCGATCACGGACCTCGCCGAGAAGTTCCACATGACGCTCACGGGCATGAAGAAGCACGTCGGCGTTCTGGAGCAGGCGGGGCTCGTCACCACGAAGAAGATCGGGCGCGTACGGACGTGCCAGCTGGGCCCGCGCCGATTGGAGGAAGAGACGGCGTGTCTCGAGAGGTACCGCCAGCGCTGGGACGAACGCTTCGACGAGTTGGACAAGGTTGTCGAGGAACTCACACGAAAGGAGAAGAGATATGACCGCAAAAATCGAAAGTAAGCCCGGTCCCGTGAAAAACCGCACTACGGTGGAACGGAAGTCGGACCGCGAGGTGGTTGTCACGCGTACCATCAACGGCCCGCCGCGCATCGTGTTCGAGGCATTTACCAAGGCCGAGCTGTTCAGGCGCTGGTGGGTGCCCAAGTCGATGGGAATGACCCTGCTGTCCTGCGAGCTTGATGCTCGTGTCGGACGCAAGTACCGATTGGTATTCGAGACCGGTGGCCCCGAGCCTGTCGCGTTTTTCGGCACGTACGTCGAAGTGAAGCCCTATTCGCGGCTCGCTTGGACCAATGACGAAGGTGGCGAGGGCGGGTCTGTCACGACGGTGACCTTCGAGGAAAAGGGCGGCAAGACGCTGGTGGTCCTGCGCGAGAGCTATCCGTCGAAGGAGGCGCTAGACGCTGCCGGCACCGGAGCAGCCGATGCAATGTACGAGACGTTCGATCAGCTGGACGAGCTTCTCGTCGCCCTGCGTGAGAGCTCCGGGCAGTAACAGGGACGTGGATCTCGCGGTCGGTCGTCCGATAGTCCTGGCTCACACTTGCCGGGGCTATCGGGCGGAGTCGGCAACGTCACGGCATCTTCCTGAAGATCTTCGTCATTGTCTCCGTGTCGATCGCACTCATGTCCACGAGTTTCAGCGACCTGACCATGTGCAACGTCGACGTCTTGTAGCGTTGAAAGTGCGCGGACTGCAGATGCAACTCGTAGGCTGCGTGGCTGGAATAGATCTCGAGAATTCTTATCTGAGTGGGCTGGTCCTTCTGGTACATCGGGAAGATCGCAAGTACGCCCGGCTCCAGTCGAACTGAGGCTTCTGCTTCCGCCTTCAGGATCGCCGTGTACTCCGCAAGATGGGCGGCTTCAATTTCGATCTCCGAGACTCGTACCAACATCTCAGCCGACTCAGCCGGCGCCGGCGTAGGACGCACCAGGGCCATCGCAGCAATGATCCATTTTAGGGAAGCTGGCAGTAGACAGGGCATAGAATCCTTTGTTCATGGCTATGTGCGATGACGCCTAACGCCCAAGCTCAGCTGCAAGCACGCTACTACCAGCGATGCACGAAAGCTGCTGGAAGCTGTCCATCGAGCATGCGCCAACAGATAGAGTCGCTCATCGCTGCTCCGGGCAAAACACCTGCGACGCGTCCGAGCCGACGTCTTGGCGAGGTGTCAGTGGGTCCACGGACGGTCCCTGTGGTCACCGCATCCCTCCGGCCCGAGCGTGCGGATCAAGATGACGCGTGGCGTTGCTGTGTGGCTAGGGACGTTGTCCCAGATTATTAGCGCGGTGGAAATACCGGTTGATTCAGTCGTAATCCATCGGACTTCCCGTGCCGTCCACTGATGCGCGTAATGGCACTCGACGGGAGTGCCCAACCTGCTGGCGAGTTCGCTTTCCAGGGAACGGCCGACACGGAAGGCGGTGACGCCATCTGGCTGAATCCATTCGCGTGCGACTGCTACCACGTTACCCGCACCTGTCCAGTTCACCCAACCCCGGGTGTCGCCATCGCGCACGCACCCCTGCGGCGTCGTTCCGAAATCCAGATGCCGTACCGGAGCGCAGTACGAGGGGGATGACGAGGCGATGAGAGAGTCGGCACTCGCACTGAGAGGCCCATCGAACGTTTCCGGCAGGATTGGCGTGCGTGGGAAGTAAAGCGCGCACGCAGTTACGGACAATGCCGCAGGAATAACGAATACCAGAGGGTGACGCTTCCGCATATTTCGCTTCACCTCGTGGTCCAGACTACCTGAAGTTCTGGTTTCAACGCGCCTAGAGAGCACGTGGTCTACCTAACCCCTGATGTTATGCTGCGCGAGAACTCGCAGCTACGGATGATCCACTCTGAACATACCAATGGAATCTCGAGCGCGCCCGCCCGCCGCACGGTTCGTCAGGCGGGCCCTCGTTGGTCTGTAGAAGGCGATCGCCTGGCATACCTCTCCCCCTCGGACTGTCAGAACGGTGTCGACAATAACAATGGTGTTGCAACCGTCATCAACGTCGACGGCAGCGGACGCCGGGTACTCGGCAATTTCTGCTTCAGTCCGGGTGTCAGCTGGTCGCCCGATGGGAAATACGTTATCGGCCGCGCCAGTGAAGGTCTCGCGTTACGTATAGTGCGTGTGGCCGATGGCATGGACGTGTACATGCGCTATCGTGATCCGGATAACTTTTTCGCCGACTATTACCAGCCCGATTGGCGGTGATCGAGACTGGACATTTTGCATGGCCATCAAGCCAGGTAGTCCCCGACGAGTTCATAGTTATTCGTCGGCAGTTGCAGGCCGATCACGACTTGAACCGCGCCGTGAAGCTCGCGAAGCGCGGATCGGTGCGCAAAGAATCGAACTGGGGGCTGGTCCGAATATAGATCGGCAGGATGCGCTCGCTGTACGCGCGATTCAGCCAATAAAAGGCGCGATCCCGATTGCCGAGGACGCCGTACACCATTGCCATCTCCAGAGGGACAGCGGTCTCCCAGCCATACAAGGGTTTGTTGGCCAGCGATCCCGCGTTGTAGGCGGAGTCGAGCGCGCGCGCCAACGTTTCGCCAGCCGCGCGGCGCCCTGATACCGCATACAGATATGCCGTTTCAGGACCAGGCGCATCGTGCGCGAGGCGTCGGGCTGTTTCGAATTCATGCTCGGCTTCAGTAAATCTTTGCTGCGCAAGCAACGCCCATCCGAGATCGCGATGAACGCGGACGAAAGTGCTATCGAGCTCGATCGCCTTTCGCTCGGTGGCCTCTGCCTCTCGAAAGCGACGACCATTGTAGTACGCCACCCCCAACATGGTGTTCGCAATCAGTGAAAGCGGCTCGGCGCCGGTGCCGGCACGCGCCTGCACGATCGCAGAATCAGCCTTTCCCTCGAGGTCGAGCTGTTGTGCGTAGATAGTGAGCCCAAAGGCGGAAGACGGCTCGAGTGCCAGGCTTTTCAGCAGCTCGCGCCGCGCCAGAGTCTGATCCCAACCGAAGCGGTATTCTGTCGTGGCCAACGCAGTCTGAGCTTCGCCCAGCGTGCTGTCGAGGGCGACCGCGCGCTTCGCCGCAGCCAAAGCCCGTGGATACACATCATTGGCGCTGACTTCGGCGTACGCAGGCAGGAGATTGTAAGCGTTGCTCAATCCGGCATAGGCCTGGGCATAAGTGGAATCGAGGGCGATCGCCTGCGAGAAGAGCGAGATCGCGCGCCGCATGTCCGGGCCTGTGCGCTTTTGCAAAAAGAAACGAGCCTGAAGCAGAAGATTGTGCGCTTCGACGTTTTCAGTCGGTGCCTCGACGAGCGTCGCCGCTCCTCCCGCGAGTCGCACCTTGAGCGCGCCGACGATTGCGCGCGAGATGTCGTCCTGGATCGCGAACACATCGCGCGCATCACGATCGTAACTGTCCGCCCACAGGCTGTAGCCGCTCGATGCGTCGACGAGCTGCGCGCTGATGCGCAGTCTGTCGCCCGAGCGACGCACTGTGCCTTCGAGCACGCTGGTGACGCCGAGCTGTTTGCCGACATCCCGCGGGGTGAGTTGTTTTTGGCTGAGCGCGAAAACCGAAGATCGCGCAGCTACTCTCAGCGTCGGCAGCTTTGACAATGCGTCGATCAATTCTTCCGTCATTCCATCGCTGAAGTACTCGTCGCCTGATGCCGAGCTCAGATTGAGGAATGGCATCACCGCCACCGATTTCGCAGCGGACGCCGTCGCTGTGGCAGTTCCGCGACTGCGTAACGCGAAACCCAACACAACCACGATCGCTGCGACCACCGCGATGACGGCACCAAGTCTTCGCCTATCTCGATGTTTGGGCGCGACCACGGGCGAGACATGTTCGCCAGACAGAATCCTGTCGAGTGACTCGGCGATCTGGGCGGCGCTTTCCGGACGATCTGCTGGATCCTTTTCGAGGCAGCGCATCACTAACGCCGCCAGCGGCCGCGGAACGTCGGGACGTCGCCGCTCGACAGGCTCGGGCGTGGTCGTCAGGTGGGCAGCGACTAGCGACCGCGTCGAAGATCCCTCGAACGGTGGCAAACCCGTGAGCATCTCGTAGGCAACTACCCCGAATGAGTAGATATCCGCGCGCGCGTCGGTGCTCCGATCCGCAGTGATCTGTTCCGGAGCCATGTAAGTTGGAGTGCCCAGCGCGATCCCCGCGGAAGTCAGTGCTCCGTCGCCTGTCTGCGTGGATGCCTCGAGCGCCTTTGCGACGCCAAAGTCGGTGACCATGGCGGATCCGCCCGAGATCAGAATGTTTTCGGGCTTGATGTCGCGGTGCACTACTCCGTGCGAGTGCGAGTATGCGAGAGCTGACGCGATCTCCCGAAGCAAAAGCGTTGCGGTTCGGATCGAAAGCTGTCCGGCGCTTTTCAGCTCTGCGCGCAACGTTCGCCCGTCCACGTAGGGCATCGTGAAGTAGGGCAGCCCGCCGGTCTCGCCCGCGGTCAGTACTGGCACGATGTGCGGATGCTGCAGCTGTGCGCTGACACGGATCTCACGCCGGAATCGTTCGATGCTTACCGCGGCAGCCATTTCCGGGTGCAGCACCTTCACGACGACCGTGCGGCCGAGTGCGATTTCCTGGGCGACGAAAACCTGGCTCATGCCACCGCCGCCGAGCTCACGCTCGACGCGGTATGCATCACCCAAAGTTCTTTGTAGTTGTTCGCGTATATCGTGCATGCGACAGACTGCGGAGTCGTCGCTAATGTAAGGCGATCCGGTGTCCGGCGCTGGCGCTGATTTGTTATGTGCTGTTAAGACCTGCCACAGGGAGCTCGCTGGGAAAACGGTCGGCTGGTGCTGCACTGAGGAACGGTCGATACGCGATTCGAGCTGGCGGACGACAAGACCAATACACTGTGGGTTTGTCAGAATCACACCGACGGTCGGAACGGAGCGCCGGTGGTGGGGACGACAGCACTCCGATCACTCGACTTGAAGAGCGGCGCTGCCAAAGGCACCTATCCATTCCCTCCGAACGGCGGCATTTGCAACGACATCGCGATAGCGGCCGATGGTTCTGCATACGTATCGGAATCGTTCGGCGGCCGCATTCATCGACTGAAGTCGGGCGCCTCGCAGCTGGAAGTGTGGGCGAGCGACCAGCAGTTGCAGGTGATCGATGGTCTGTTGCTCCTCGCTGATGGATCGCTCTACGTAAACAATTTCGCCACCGGCAAACTTTTTCGCATTCCGGTAAACTCTGATGGCAGTGCGGGAGCAGTTCAGCCGATCGAGACGTCGATCCCGCTGGTAAAGCCGGATGGATTGCGAACTGTTGGTCCGCGCACGCTGATCCAGGCCGAGGGGCAGGAACGTGTCACCGAGCTCACGATCAACGGCGATCGGGCGGAGGTGCGTGTTCTACGGGACGGTCTTGCCGCCGCTACGGGAGTGACCTTGATTGGCGGCGCTGCGCTCGTGCTCGTTGAGCGCACGAAAGGTGTTGTTGTGCTGTATCGTACGCGATAACGCCAGGGTCGCGCGCCCCTCTCCACTCATATGGGCACGGGTTGCGCACGATGTCCGGCGACACTATAATCGCCTCGCCAAAGAACTGAAAGCGGTTCCGATGTCGCTCGCACTCTCGTCCACAGAGACGAAGCTTCTCCAATCCGCACTGCGCGTTCTCGCGGCACCGCTCGCCTATCCTGACCTACCGAGCTGGTCCGCGGTGGCCACACAACATTGCGCCGCTTTTCTGCGTGCGGATCAAGCTCTATTCGGGTTAATGCGCAGCGATACGATGATAGTGTTCGGCCACGGCGCCTACACATCTGAGGCAGTCCAATCCTACACGGAGTACTATTGGCGACATGATTTCGTGTTGACCGAGCGCCGCTTTCAGCTCGGTCGCGAAACGTATCACCGGGACATGCTTTATCGCCCTGGGGAAATGCAACGAGATCCGGTTTACAATGAATGGAGCAGGCCGAATCGCTTCTGCGACACGATCGGAATGTCCGTCGAAGCAACCAATCCCACGCTCGCCGGCATTCACTTCTATCACGACACAGAGACCGGAGAGTATCGCGCTCGCGGCGTCGAATTGCTGGACCTACTGCTTCCAGCGTTTAAGGTTGGCATTTACACGTGGCTCGCGCTCGGTACTCGTCGTGACGCCTACCTAACAGCTCTCGATGCGGCCACAGATGGCGTGCTGCTTACCACGACGTCCGGTGAGGAGCTGGACGAGTCACCCAAGCTCCAGACGACACTTCAATCCGACCCCGAGCGCGAGAGAGTCAGCCGCGTGATGCGGCAGGCCGCAGCGACTCTTGGAGTATGGATCGATCGCCATCGCAAGACTACAGAGGGGCGAAGCACCACTCAACCGATCGCGCGTGACCTGACGACGCGTACAGCGAATTATCGCATCTTGGCATCCGCCATTCCTGAAGGAAGCGTCGCCCGTGATCGCGCTATCACAGTCACCATTGCGCGACTGAGTCCAAGGACATTTACAGTGGCCGAATTGCGCGATCAATTCGGCTTAACCCCTCGACAGGCAGAGGTCGCAAGGCTCATTGCCGACGGCCAAAGAAATAGCCAGATAGCCTCAGCGTTAGGGATCAGTTCCTCGACTGCCCTACACCACACTGAGGAAGTCTTGCGCAAGCTAAACCTTCATTCACGCGCAGCCGTGACCGCAGCGCTGCTTAGGCGATAGCGGGCAGCAATACCAATCCATGCTGCGCTCGTGTATGGGGAGAACTGCCCATGCGCGCAAGTTGCCGGAGCCACAACATGATGGCCGGCCATGGGATCGTTACCTACAACGGACCTCCAATAATTACCAGCGCATTCGTCTGTGCGATCGCAACCCAATTCGGTAGAGAACAGTTCCGGAAGAACACTTTCACCCGGAGGGAATGTGCAGATCCACATGAAAACACGAGCGCACTATTTAAGCGTCGCTTTGGCAGCTCTGGCGTGCTCGGGAGCAACCGATACCTCCGACAGTGCGACCGGGCCGGCCGCTGGCTTCGAACAATTCAAGGGAACGATCAATGATGACAGTGGCGGACCGCTCGGAGGAGCATCTGTCACCATACCATATGGTGTTGGTCAATCTTGGGGCGGGACGACCGATAACACCGGTGCCTTCAAATTTGAGGCGCGCGCGTCCGATTACAATAACGTGTCTCCGGTGTTGATGGTTGTCTTCAAAGCTCGGTATTTGCCAAGGACTTTCGTCTTTACCCGCGTCGTAGATGGCGGCACGGAAACGTTAGTGACGGACGCCTCAACAGGACCGCGAGCGCTTGCAGCTAATGAGTTCGTTCCTGATGGCGCTCAAAGTCTTTGGCACATTGGAGATGCCAGCTTCGATGGCAGCGCAAACTCTCAATTGCAGGTAGGAACTTCCGGCACCGGGCTTGGATTTCCAATTATCAACTGGGATGCTACGCTCGCGCAGCAATTCCATTCCGCAACCATACAGTTCGTAGCAAGAGGTATCCAGACAGGCTTGTGCCCGGGTAATAGAGTCGGTGTGTTTGCCGAAAACTCCACCGTATCCACCTCTGTGCCCCCTTCGGATAGCGATCCAAATGGCGGGTTTTCAGGATATCACCTCATAGTTCCAATTAACAACTATCCAATCGGTGTGCGCCTTATGTTCGGTGTGCAGAGCGGCGGATGTGCCGCAGGTGATCGAGATGATTGGGAGTTCGCGAGCGTGTTAGTCACGCTGACTCCATAGCTGCTAGAGTGGCCTGCATTTGATCTGCTGTCATAATTGCGTTTTGGGTTTAGCACAACTGGATCTTCAACCGAGAGCAAGTTCGATTTCGTTCGTAGATAGGAGGCGCATTGAAACTTCGCAAAACGTCAGTAACCGAACGACCGTTGTTCTTACTGCTCATTCTCTCCTCAGTGGCGGCGGCGCCGGGGCATCTGTCCGCGCAAAGTCGAGCATTAGGCATCGGGGCCATCGTTGACACCGTCGACTATACGACCGACTCATTCAATTTCTTTCGCTATTTCAAATCCCATCCTGTCCTCGTTAGCGGTGATACACTCCAGTCGGTTCTAGTTGATCGCGCAGCCGACGCAGATTTTGCTATCACGGGTGTCGTTGAAACGCAGATTGAGCACAGAAAGAACGACGAAGCCTTGCGTTTCAGTTACTCCCATGATGCTGATGTCAGCGTCTGGCGCGACGGGAAGAAATTGGGCGACGTACACGCAATGTGTTCCGGTAACGCACATCGAGGCGACAAGGGACCCGACCCTACTCTCGATGATTTGCGTTACACCACAATGACTGAGTGTTTTGACAAACTACGAACCGACATTGCGTCGATGCTTTCGCGAGGAGTTGTGCGAGGAGGTGCCCAGTGAGAGGTCTATCTAGCATCGCTGCTTCGCTGCTCGGATTTATCTCATTCGCTTGCGCGAGCGGCGGAGGAGGCGCGGCTCGGCAGCTAAGCGAACTGATACCCGTTTCCGCTGTTGTACCGGACAGCACGTTCAATGGGGATGCCTGGAACGGATTGTCCGCGTGGGAAGCAACGTACCGTGGCGGATTCGGTCGGGGAGAACCCGAATTATTCTACGCCGAGTACAACGGTGTGGCCACACTGGTATATCCGGCTACAACTCGTCCGGCGGCCGCTTTCGGGTATGTCCGAATTGGCGACGATTTCATCGCGGGAGGAGACGTTGGAGGAGCTGCGAGAGCTTATTGGGCTGCGTTGACTTTGTTGGAGAAGACTTTCGCGAGTCACCCACAGAAAGAGATTATCCGCAAACAGGCATATGAAGGATTGCAAAAGGTTAGCGTAGCGGAAGGCGACTCAGTCCGGGCCGGGATAATGGATCTTTCAGCGAAGTTGGCTGCGACTTACTTGGCCACCGAGCAAGCGGTTAGAGACGACAGCCTGTTCTATCGTGAGATGACGAAGTGGAAGGACATCGAGGTCGACGCTGAGAAAAAACATGCCGCCCTTAGCCGACGGCAAGCGCTTCTCGGAGTCCTGCAAGTGCTGAATGCGGCATCGCAGATAGAAGCCGCGAAAGGTGATGCTACCGCTTCGACCGCGATCAACAACCAAATGGCCGCTGACATCATCGCCACGGATCGAGAATTTGCGCAGCAACACGCGAACGTGGATATGGCTGTTAAAGCCTATTCAGCACAATTGTCGACTCTGAAAACAGGTATGACCGATAACGCGATTGATATTGGAAGCGGCGTAGCAAGGACTCTGGGAGAGGAAGTAGCGTTCGCTTTGGCGAACGCGCGTGATGACGCTCCGTACCGCGGCGTTTTGGAACAATTCGCGACTGATAAGCCGGAACTTAAGGCGGCGCTCAATCAGCGAAGCGCGGACAAGGAGCAGGATATCCTTGGTGTTGCAATGGCGTTTCAGAAATACGAAAGTGAAAATGAAATAAACGCCTTCGCTCGAAGCCACCGGCCATAACCACTGGGTCGTCGAAGTTGACGTAATTGTTCACTGATGCCAAGACCGGAGCATGCAATGTCTAAACAAAGCTGCACCCGCCACCGGGTTCTGTCCGTATTGTTTGTCGCGCTGCTTGCGTGCCTGCCAGTCGGAGCGGTAGGTCAGGTACAACTCGTCTGGTCCGACGGTTCGAAGTACTTAACCGGTACTGCCGACATGCAAGCTTATTACCTGTATGTGCCAGGTGGCGGAAATGGTTCCTTCGACCACCCTCAGACTTGTCAGAACTATGCGACATACATCACAGTTGTGAACCAAACTGCAAGAACGCTTGATTTCTATGCGAATGTCGAAGTCGGCATAAATGACGCGTGCAGCAGCGTGCGCGAATTTCCTGTACGTGGATCAGTTGCGCCTCACAGCTCGCTTAGGGTGCGCGCGACGCCAGACTTCTGGGTAGTTGTCGGTTCACGATTAGGGAGTCCGGGAATCAGCTTTACAGACGTCAGCTATCGTGGCGGCACGGGGTCGGATAACCAGGTGTCTCAAAATTGGAGTGAATGGCGAGATTTGTCGAATATCCCGCAATTCGAATTCCGCTCCAAATATTCTGGGGAAGGCCATTGGCTCTTCGAAATTCGTAATCCGAGCGCAACAAACGTAGTGGGTTACGAGTACGCAGTGGCATGTGAGCGCGATGAAGTGGCAGAATGGCATCCTGGTAAAATCACAAACGGCGGACAAGTCGACCAAAGAGCATTCGTGTGCCCTTCTGGAAAGACGATCTGGGTCCGTGTCCGCGGTGCGGGCGCGACACTGGTCGACAACCGTAGTGGTCGACCAAGTCCTAGCGACGAGGAACGTGAACGAGCGAGGCGCGATTCTGTGTCTGCGTCACAACAACGAGAGCACGCGCGTGAGCTCGCGGCCCGCGATTCTATCGAGAACGCGCGCAAGCTCGCCGCGGCCGAGTGGCGAGAGAAACAAGATTCGGCAACGCGCGCGCGAAATGAACGGGAGCGTGAACGAGAAGAAGCTGTCGCTTCGGCTCGATCGCAGCAGGTCGCCGCAAACGCGCAGGCGGCTGATCAAGTGCAACGTATGCTGCGCCAGTTGCTAAGCAAACAATCTGACGACCAGAGCACGCCTGGATCCGGTTCCTCGGGAAGCGATGATGATAGCAAAACCCCGTTCGAAAAGGTTTTTGGTGATGAGACCTTCAACCGCGCTAATATCGAGTTTCAGCGGGGGCAAAACCTCCTCTTGGCATCTGTCCGCAACCACAACTGCAGCAACGCACGAGACGCGCAAAGCCTTATTGAAAAGGCGGTGACGGATTACGAAGCCGTTACGGGCACCAATCAGGGTAGCGCCGCGATGCAATTGTCATTCGTTCGTAACTATGCGAACATCGCACAGCGTCAGGTACAGATTAATTGTCGATAATGAGTCCACGACGCGGTTGGTCCAACTACGCTGATCCAGGCCGAGGGGCAAGGGCGTATAACCGAGCTCACAAAAAAAGCGCCTGACGTTAGCCAAGCGCTCTAAATAATCCGTCAGAGGCTATTTCTTGGGCGGTTTCTGAGACAGCGCGCTTCCAGCAGCAGACTTGGAAGGCTTGTTTGTTCTCCTGTCTCTTAATGTATCTGAGGCGCTCGCTATGGCGTGAGACGACAAAGATTGCATTTGGGTACCAGCTTTTCTCTCGAGGTCGTACCTTCGCCAGCCCGGTACATGCAAAGCCATCAATGACTTGAAAAGCCTGCCATGATTCGCGATCCGGAGATGAAGCAACTCGTGCGCGATTACGAAATCCTGGAAGCCGGACGTCTTTTCGGTAAGGTCGGCGGCAAGCGTTACAGTACCGTGCTGGGAACATGAACCCCATTTGCGATTCATCCGCTGCACGCGCACAACACGCGGCCGAACCTTGAGACGCTCTGACCACTGCTCGACGCGTTGGCCAAGGCGCACGTGCTCAAGCCTCGCCATTGCCTGCCCCGTTAAGGAGGATGGCCAGTATCGAATCGACAACGCGTCCGCGGTCATCCTTCTCGAGATCGAGCAGCGGCCGATAGAGCGCGGCCCGCAGTTTTCGCTGTTCGTCTGCGTTCACATTAGCGTTCGGGAACCGCGCGGTCAGCGCGTCTGATTCCTCTGCCAGCTGCTTTGTGGAAATACCAGCGTCACGTAGCGCAATGTCGTCTTTGAGCTTCCAGTAGACACCGAACGCGCGCTTCGAAAGCCCGCTCTCTTTGGACGCCCGCACTGCATCGTCCTTCTCCTTTGCCAAAGCTTCCAGCATGTCCATTGCTGCCAGCCCGGTCGCACTGCGGTTCTCCAAGTCTTTGAGAATTCTATCGGAGCGGTCCTTAATGGTCTGGAGCACGGGCGCGATGCCGGTGTCATCGTCCATCTCCTTCTGCAGGCCACGGACGAGATTGAAAACTTTTCCTTCGTCACTGCCGCGGTCGCGGCGAAGCGACTCGAGGGTGTTGAGGTCGAACGTCACCGTCTTCATGACGCGCCCCAGCCCGTACTGGCTAGCGTTCTCTTTTACAAGCTGGCCAGTTTTGTAAGCGAGATCCGCCACATAACCGACGCGATCCGCATAGGCGTTCCGAACCGCCGCGTACAGCTGCGCGAGCCGTTTAAAGGTGTCAATGTGATCACGCAGTTCAGGCGACGGTGAAAGAATCTCCCATAACGCTTCGATCTCTTTGTACGATTCGAAGAATGCCTTCCGCGGCTCCGGTTCCAGAAACCGACCATAAACGACTTTCTCCAGACGCTCGTCCGCGCTTCCTCCTTCTCCTGCGTCGAGAAAATCGGTTCGCGCTCGGGCGAGCTTCGCGACAAGATCTTTAAGCAGGAGATCGAGGTCTTCGATAACTCCGCTCACGTCTTCACTGTCGAACTTCAGCGCCTTTTTCAGCTCTCGCAGGACACCGACGAAATCCACCACCAGACCGATGCGCTTCTGCACGCCGTTAGAATCCACATACGGCCGGTTCACCCGCGCAATTGCCTGGAGGAGCACGTGATCGCGCATCGGCTTGTCGAGGTACATGCAGTACAATACCGGGGCGTCGTAACCGGTCAGAAGTTTGTCCGTGACGATAAGAATCTTTGGATCTTCACCTGCTTTCTTGAACAGCGAGCGCACGTCCGACTCGCGCTCCTCGGAAAGCTGTAGCTCGGCGACGAGCGGGCGCTCGACGATGTCTGAGGGATTATCCGTGTACACAGCCTCCGACCACTCGGGAGGCAGGTGCTTGTCCAACGCACGCTTGTACTTGGCGCAGGCTTCCCGGTTGACGCCGACGAGAAAGGCCTTATAGCCGAGTGGAAGAACATTCTCCCGAAAATGCTGTGCAACGAATGCAGCGACTTTCTCGATGCGGTCGTCGGCGGTGAGGAAAGTCCGCAGACTTACAGCCCGTTCGAGAACCTTGTTCAGCTCGTCGATGTCGGTGACATCCTCCGCCTCCGCCAGCTCGAAGAACTCCTTGTCCAGTCGCTCGGCTGGCACCGTCATCTCACTCGGCGCCATGGTGTGGCGAATGGGAAGGGTAGTCTCGTCCTCGATCGACTCACGGATGGAATACTTGTCGAGGTATCCCTGCTTGTCGTCCGCGCCGAAGATCTTGAACGTGCCCTCGCCCTGCGCCGTTTTCGCGATGGGCGTACCGGTGAAGCCGATGATCGTCGCTTTCGGAACGGCCGCCATCATATAGGTGCCGAGGTCTTTCGCGACGGAGCGGTGCGCTTCGTCGATGAAGACGTAGATGTTGTCGCGGGTGCTGGCGTTCTTGTCGATGCCCTCGAATTTGTGGATCATCGAGATGATGAGGCCGCGCTTATCGGTCGTCAGGAGATCTTCGACATCAGTCTTCGAGTTTGCCCTCCAGACCGGGATGTCCTGCTGCTGCATCTCGCCGAGCAGCTTCTCGACCCAGCCCTTGAGCTGGCCCTCGAGCTCGGTGCGATCAACGACGAGGATGACGGTGGCGTTTCTGAAACGCTGTTTGTCCTCGAGGATCAGCCGCGCCGCCGTCAGCAGAGTGAAAGTTTTTCCGGATCCCTGGGTGTGCCAGACGAGACCTCGCTTCTTCGATGTGTCCTCACAACGCTCGATGACCTTGTCGATAGCGGTGCGCTGGTGCTGGCGAAGAATGGATTTCCGGGTCTCGCCGTCCTCGACGTAGAACAGAATCCAGTGCTGAAGCGTGCGCAGAAAATCGGTCGGCTCGAAGAAGGCCTGTACCGCAAACTTGTAAGTCTCCTCAGGCTTGTCCTTCCAGCGCGCCATGTAGCGTCTGTTGGCGTTCCATGTTACACCGTACCAATAGTCGAGTAGGTGGGTGACATTGAACAGCTGCGGCGCCGCGATCAGCTCGGGAGTCTCGATCTCGTAGCGCTTCAGTTGCTTGATGCCTCGCTCGATGGCATCACCATCCTTGGGGTTCTTGTGCTCGACAATGGCGACAGGAACGCCGTTGATTAGAAACATTACATCGGCGCGGTTCCCCTTTCGTGCCGGCGGCTTGAGCTTCCACTCCCAAGTGACATGAAACCTATTTTCAGCGCCGGGAGTAAAGTCGATGATCTGTACCGAGCGGTGACGCTTCTCAGTCTCATCGTACCATTTGCGGTCTCCACGCAGCCACGCGAGCATCTCGCGGTTCCCTTCGATGGTAGGGGGAATGGCTTCGAGCTTTTCGATGATTTGGCGGACGGTATCGTCAGGCATCCAGGGATTGAACTTCGAAATCGCGCGCTCCAGCTCATCCCGCAGGATCATACCGGATTCGCCGCCGCGCTTGGTTTTCGCAATTTCGGGCGTTATGGGCGTCCAGCCGATTGCCTCGGCGTGCGCGACCATAGGGAATTGGACACTCCCCGCCTCGCTAATGCGGAGATCAGTCATTTACCATCGCGGGGAGGTCAGAAAGTTCTTCCAGATCCAAAGATCGACCGGGAATCTCGCCAGTTATCAGTTTCCGTAAGACCGATTGGAAGAGTCTATCGAACAAGTGTGAAGTCCTTTCATGGACTCGGACACCTTCACGGATAAGAGAGAGCGAGCTGGTAACCCGTTGCTGGACGTCAAGGGGTGGATGCGGCACTAACAGGTTTGCTAGGCGCGTACGCGAGAGATTCGGAATCGTAGTCTTGTTTCCTGCCCCTTCAAAGATGCCCAGCTGCGTAAACGCGGATTGCAGAAAGAAGACGTAAAACCGGGGCAAGACATCATTCGCTTTCGGGCGGAGGCAGTGGATGTGGTTCTGGAAGGCCATCACTTCCACTTGGCCTTCCCATACGGCAGACCGGCCAATCTCGCCCCCCTCGCAGACAAGTAGATCTCCTGGGCGCAGGAGCCGCGCTGGAAGTTCGTGCGGCGGGATAAACATTTCGTCTACTGAAGAAAGATCGATCTCATCCCACAACACGTTCGAGGTGCGAAGAAATGGGGTTTTCAGTGTGCCAGCCCGGGCTGCAGCCGACATTGTTTTGCCAGCGCGGATCTCAAATAGGTCGCCTAGCGACCTGAGTGGCCATTCATTGTTGATCATAGAGCCGCCAACATTTTGTCCACTTTCGCATTAATGAGTTCCGCCTTCCGGGTCAGCGAAGAAAGCTCTACAACCATTTCGCGGATTGGTCTAGCGTCGGCCGTGTCGCCTGAAATGACCCATCGGCTGGGATTGAGATTGTAGTCCTCCCGTTTGGCCTCTAGGCGGTTGATGACCGCGAGCTGGCCTTCCACCGGTTGGCCAGCCAGATAGATGGACGCGAGCGGACGTATTTCGCTGTCTGGAATAAAATTCTTCGGCCTACCTTTATGCATTCGACGCGACGCATTCAGCAGCACGATTTTGTCCTTGCGTGCGGGTGGCTTGCGCTTCAACAGGACAAGAATGACACCAGCCGCGCTAGTGTTGTAGAATAGGTTCTCGGGCAGCAGAATCACCCCATCGATCAGATCATTATCGACAAACCATTTTCGGATGTTCCGCTCCCGATCTTCGTTCTTCGATCCAGAGCCGCGTGACACCGCGCCAGTGTCGAGAACCACTGCCGCACGCCCACGATCATTCAGACATGCGAGGGTATGCTGCAACCACGCCCAGTCACCCTTGCCGCTGCTAACTCCACCCATTGGGCGGAAGCGATCGAACGGATCATCTGCGAACAGATCCGGATTGAACGGCTGGTTCCACATCGGATTCGCAACGACGATGTCATACGTTCGAACCCGCTTGCCGTCCGGCGTCTTGAACTTCGGATTGATCATCGTGTCGCCACGCGCCATCTCCACGCTCATGTCGTGGATGATCGCGTTCATTTTCGCCACTGCATAACTCTCGGCCGTCAGCTCCTGACCGTACAGTTTGAGCGGTACTTTGCTCGTTGGATCAAGCTCGCGCGCGACGAGCTGGAGCTTCACCAGCAATCCCGCTGATCCGCACGCGTAGTCGTGGCACTCCTCACCTGGGCGGGGGCGAAGAATGTGCGCCATCAGAAAGCCGACTTCGGTCGGCGTAAAGAACTCCCCTGCGCTCTGTCCTGAACCCTCAGCGAATTTCCGTAGCAAGTACTCATAGGCTCGACCAAGAAAATCTGGCTGCACATCCGCCAGCCCTAGTCGGTACCGCGCATCGGAGAAGGTTTCCACCACTTCGCGCAGCTTCGCCGGATTGATGTCACGCTCACCATTTCGCTCGGCCGCAAAGTCCACCACGTCGATGACACCCGACAACGAAGGGTTCTGGCGGACTACCGCGCGCACTGCCTTGGTGAGATGCTCACCGATGTCCTTTGGGCGCGTGCTTCTACCAGCATCATCATCCGGCCACTGATACTGTTCGCGACCACTGATGACTCCCCATCGCGCTTCGGGTGGCAGATAAAAGCGAAGGAGCTCGTGGTCGCCCTCGACAATCTCGAGTGCCGTGTGGCGGTCACCGTACTCCTCGGCCAATCGTTGGATTTCGTCGTCGAACACATCCGACAGCCGCTTGAGAAAGAGCAGTGGCAGCAGATAGTCCTTGAACTTCGCCGCGTCCTTCTCGCCACGGATCGAGCAGGCCGCATCCCAAAGCATCTGCTCCATTGGCTTGGTCGATGGCGTCGCGGATCGAGTAGCGCGCGAGCGTCTGCGTGTCACTTGCGAAGCGGCTTCGGTTCCGGTGTCGACATCGTCATCCATCTCGATGCCCGCCTCAGCTGCGAGTGCGGCGATAGTGTCTCGCGCAGCTTTTTGTGGTATGTTGGTGCCGCCCTCCCACCGGTTGACAGTCGCGAACGAGACGCCGAGGCGCGCCGCTAGCTGTTCCTGAGTAAGGTCCAGCTTGGCTCGGATGGTACGCAGGGTTGCCGAAATCGGCTGAGATTGTGTCATGTTTGATATATCTGCTATATGGCAGAGCTTGTCAAGGCTCGTCTTTCTTTAATTGCGTGGGAAGCAATTGAAGTTTTCGGCCGTTTTCTTTAAATTGAGCCCGAAGATTTAAAGTAGAACTCGGCAACCGGGCTCAAATGGAAACCCCGCCCCAAGTCTTGAAAAACGCCTCGCCTCGGGCGGGCTCGCTGGTCCAGCAACAGTCGGGCACCGACGGATTTTCGGCGTTCATTCCCAAGCCTTTGCCACCAGACCCACCACTGGATCTGTCGGGGCACATCGGTGGGCTCCTGGAACAGGCGAGCCATTCGCTTGGCAGGTTGGATGGGATTTCTCGCAGTCTCGACCCCGATCGGCTCCTCTATATGTATGTGCGCAAGGAGGCCGTGCTATCGAGTCAGATCGAAGGAACTCAGTCGACACTGACCGAGCTGCTCGAGTTTGAGAACAGCGACACCCCCGGCGCACCCGTCGAAGATGTGCGCGAGGTATCCCGCTACGTCGCTGCGTTGCGCTACGCGATGGACCGGATCGCCGGTGGATTTCCGCTGAGCCTTCGCTTGATTCGCGAGACGCACGACGTTCTGATGGCTGGCGGCCGCGGCGGACACCAGACGCCTGGAGAATTCCGGCGAAGCCAGAATTGGATTGGCGGGACACGGCCGGGTACGGCGCGATTTGTACCCCCACCTCCACACGAACTGATGACGGCCTTAGGCGATCTCGAGAAATACATCGTCGAAGGCAATGCCACGCCAATCATCAAGGCGGGCCTCGCTCACGCCCAGTTCGAGACGATTCACCCTTTTCTCGACGGTAATGGAAGACTCGGCAGATTGCTGATCACCATGATCCTTTGCTCCGAGAATGCTCTCACCGAGCCATTCCTTTACCTGAGTCTCTACTTCAAACAGCATCGCGACGACTACTACGCTGCGCTGCAGCGCGTTCGAACGGACGGCGATTGGGAAGGATGGATGGCTTACTACTTGGAGGGAGTCGATTGGACGGCAAGACAAGCAATTCAGACGACAACAAAACTTCTGCAACTCTTTACCGCAGATCGGGAGAGACTTCTGTCCAGCACGCGCGCGGCCGCGACGCTTCGTGTCTACGAGGAGATTCAGCGTCGAGTGATCGTGTCTATCCGACGACTTTCCGACGCACTTGGAGTTTCGGTGCCGACGGTCACGACGGCGGTGCGGCGTTTAGAGGAGCTGACCATCGTACGGGAGACGACAGGCCGGAGGTACGGCCGGATGTTCGCCTACCAGAGGCAGCTCGACATTCTGAATGAGGACTCCTGAATGAGACCCGACCAGTCTAAGTTGGATTGTTGCCAATAGTGTTGCCAATAGTTGCCAATAGTGTTGCCAATAGTTGCCAATAACGAACTGCGAGCAGTATTGCGAACACTCAACTACCCTTCGTGAACAGCGCTTCCGGGCGTGGGTCAAGCGGGGCAACGCTTGCCTGCTAGATGAAAGCTATAGCTTGCCTTCACTAAATGAAAGCTATAGCTTGCATACTACTGCTATCCTCCCTCGCTCATACAAACCTGTGCGGCCAGGCAAAAGTTCATACTTGCTCCAGTCACCAGGGCAGCTGGCCGTGTATCTAAAATCTTTGCGAAAATCGCGGGGACTCACGCAGGAAGACGTCGGTCGCATGATAGGCGTATCCAGGGCTCGAATCAGCGAGATAGAAAGAGATCCGAGCGCTCTTGGACTGACACAGTTACTAAGACTTGTGCATGTCCTGGGTGCGCGTGTCGGCCTGGAGGTAGACGAGGCACGTCGACATGACGCGGGCAAGCGCCGGTCATCGAGCGGTGGTGAATGGTAGGTTCACGTTCAGCCCACTTTTCGGGCGGTGGCGATGGCGGCGGCTGGGTCAGCGCTTCGGGCTTCGGGGTCAACGCACACCACATACGAATGAACCGCGAGTTAATGGGTGTATTGCTACCGCACTCGCTCTTGACACTGCCGTTCACACTGCCGTTCAGATCATGCCCCACAGCAACAACAACATCACCATCATCAGCAGCACAATGATTGCCTTCGCAAATTGTCCCCGGTCCAAGATGATTTATGAAAACCGCTAACAATCTCGTCGTCGCCGCGCTCGTTTCCGCGCTTGGCGTTGTAACCCGAGTCGACGCGCAGCCGTCCTGCTCATCTCACCCGGCCCCCACCGAGAATCTCTCCGCCCAGCTCGCCAAATTCCGCCCCGTCCAGATGCCTTTCAATACGACAGGCCTATCGACCCGCGAAGTGGCCATGGTCCGGAAGCTTGTCGAAGCGGGACAGGATCTCGAAAGCATCTTCTGGCGGCAAAGCGATCCCCAAGGCCTTGCGATCTACCAGGCACTAAGCAACTGCCCGGGCACCACCGAAAAAGAGATCCACCATTATCTGTTGATCAACGGCAGTCGCTACGACCTCCTCGAGGGCAACAAACCCTTCCTCGCCAACACTCGCTACGAACCCGGCCACGCTCTCTATCCC
>JBOHTC010000188.1:0-1128 GCA_050733495.1 Gemmatimonadaceae bacterium
GGGCGCAGCCGATTCGGCTGCGCCCTCGCCTGCATCTCAGCTGCTCAGGAAATTTCGCCTACAGCGGCAGCCGGCCCGCCATCATTTCCTGCATGATCTTCTTGTACGGCATGGTGACGCCCTTCGGCTTCTCGTTGGCGAGCTTCTTCCACGGCGCGTGCTCGCTCGAGAGCCACTTGGCCGGATCCGATTTCGGATTCAGCTTCGGACCGCAAGCGCCCTGCAAGCCCGACTTTTCGATGCGCTCCATGACCTGGTCCTGCGCTTCCGCCAGGTTGTTGAGGGCCTGCTCCGGGGTAACCTCGCCGGCGACGGCTTCGCCGATGTTCTGCCACCAGAGTTGGGCCAGCTTCGCGTAGTCCGGAACGTTCAGTCCCGTCGGGGTCCAGTACTTGATGCCCGGTCCGCGGAAGAACTGGATCAAGCCGCCCCACTTGTCGCCCTTCGGATCGTCGAACGACGCGTCCATCACCGAGCTCTTGCGGATGAACGTCAAGCCGACGTGCGATTTCTTCAGGTCCACGACTTTCGACGTGATGAACTGCGCGTAGAGCCAGGCGGCCTTGGTGCGGTCCTCCGGCACGTTCTTCAGCAGCGTCCACGAACCTTCATCCCGGTAGCCCGCCTTCATCCCCGGCTTCCAGTACGGGCCATGCGGCGTCGGGGCCATGCGCCACAGCGGCTTGCCGGCTTCATCGACCGTATTGTTGCCTTTGCTTCGCGGCTCGACCATGCTCGCGCCGAACGCGGAGTACCAGAAGATCTGCTGCGCGACGTTGCCCTTGGCGAGGCTGGGCAGGGACTGGTAGAAGTCCATGCCGAGCGCACCCGGAGGCGCGTACTTGCGCAGCCACTCCATGTACTTGCGCAGCGCGAACTGGGCGGCCGGGCCATTGGTGGCGCCGCCGCGGCTCACGCTCGAACCCACCGGACGACAACCATCGTTGCGGATGCCCCACTCGTCGATCGGATAGCCGTTCGGAATGCCGACATCGCCTTCGCCCGCCATCCCGAGCCAGTCGTCGGTGAAGCGCCAGCCGAGGTCGGGCGCCTTCTTGCCGTAGTCCATGTGGCCGAAGACCGCCTTGCCGTCGATCTGCTTCACGTCGTTGGTGAAGAATTCGGCGA
>JBOHTC010000189.1:0-26534 GCA_050733495.1 Gemmatimonadaceae bacterium
CGGTGAGGCTGCCGCGTGTGTAAATGAGAGTCGCAATTGCTGAGCAGCCCATCAACATGACGCCATCACTGATCGTGAGCCGGCTTGACAACTGCGCGAAGCGATGCGGCAGCCACGAATCCATTGCCATGCTCGACATCACGCGCGGTCCGTCGATGAATCCCGCCTGCGCCGCAACAAACAGCAACGCCGCCTCGGCCGCGAGAGAAATGACGACGAACGGATACCCGACGCGAATGCCTCCGACAGTCCAGTGGCCGGCGAATGCATCGAAGAGCACGGCGTTCATCGTCTTGCCTTCGACCGGTCTGGTTCCAAAAAGCAGATAAAGGACAAGAATTCCGCCTGCGGTCAAAGCGAGCGATACTGCCATCAGGACCATCGTCTTTCGCGCTGTTCGAACTTTCGGCTCGCGCATGATCTGAAGACCGTTCGATACGGCCTCGATTCCCGTGTACGTACCGGCGCCCATTGAGTATGCCCGGACGAAGATCGCAAACAGGCCGAGTGCGCCGACGGTGGAAAGGCCGGCGTGGAAACCGCTCGTCACGTTCGCCGCTACCTGTGGCACTCGCCCGACGTGCATCGCAATCCCACCGATAATCAGGATGGCGTGCGTCACCAGAAACAAACCGAAGATTGGCGCGAGAACGGTGACGGATTCCCTGACACCTCTCAGGTTCAGAACAACCAGAAGCAGAATGACTGCGCCTTCCAGAAGCAGCTTCCATCGCGCAGCCGAAGGCGGGAGCACACTGAATACCTGGTCGGCGCCGCCAGCGATCGATACGGAGATGGTGAGCACGTAATCGACAAGCAGTGCCGACCCGGAGACGACTCCCCACCGCGGCCCGAGCAATTCGGTGGCGACGACGTATCCGCCTCCGCCGTACGGGAAGTGCCGGATGATTTGTGAGTACGCGAGCGAGATCGTGAGAACGGTGATCGTCGTCGCGAGTGCGAGTGCCGGTGCGAGGTAGGTGTAACTCCCGAGCGCCCGGAACGCCTCATCCGGCCCATAGGCCGACGACGAAAGCCCATCCGCGCCTAGTCCCACCCACGCGAGAAGCGCGATGAGAGAAATGGTGTGAAAGGTGCGCGCGTCTTTCGGATCGCGAGCCTTTCCGTAGACGAGGCGTTTCAGGCGGGATGGCATTGTTGGTCGCTAAGCGTTTGCTGCTTCGCAAATCGAAGTGTTGCAGCCTGCCATTTATGATCGTGTTGGCAGCCCCGCTTGCATAGCGATTCGCCACACCTTTGTGAAATCTTTATGCGGAAGTAGTCCGTACGCGCACTTGGTGCGATCATATAGGCATGCCACCCCGCAGCGTACTCGTTATCGACGACGAGCCGCAGATTCGCCGCGTTGTCCGCCACGCGGTCGCGGGCGACTTTGACCGCGTCGTCGAAGCGGATACTGGCGCGACCGCCATCAAGCTCGCCGCGGCCGAGCGACCGGCACTGATCGTCCTCGATCTGGGTTTGCCGGACGCAACGGGTATTCAAGTCTGCGCGGAGATCAGAAAGTGGTCCGATGCGGCGATCCTCGTTCTATCCGCTCGACATTCCGATCAGGAGAAGGTGGCCCTGCTCGACGCTGGCGCGGACGACTACGTCACCAAGCCTTTCAGCACGAACGAATTGAAGGCCCGAGTGAGAGCGCTGCTGCGAAGGTCGAGTGCTCGCAGCCTCGATGGCGCGAAGACCATCCAGTGCGGTGATTTGACGATGGACCTGGATGCACGAACGCTAACGCGAGGTGACGAGCTCGTGCATCTCACGCCAACGGAGTGGGAGCTCGTCAGAGTTTTGATGACGCACGCCGGGAAGACAATGACTCACCGGCAACTTTTCGCGGCGGTCTGGAGCGGCAGGGAATATGGTGACGCACAGCAATACCTGCGTGTGCACATTGCGAACGTGCGGCGGAAAGTGGAATCGGACCCGCTCGTGCCGCGTCACATTGTAACGGAGCCAGGCGTCGGCTATAGATTCGCCTCGTGCGCATGATCTCGCCGGCGGGGGGGCTGCACTCGCGCGCCGCAACGTGGACGATAGCGTTCGGCGGACTCGCCTTCGCCGCTGTCGTCCTGTTCGCGTTCAGGACTCACCTGGAAAAGGTTCATGTCGCGCTCGTCTTTCTGCTCGTAGTTCTCGCCGCGAGCGCATCCGGTGGCCGATTGCTCGGCGTAGCCATCGCAGTGGTCGCCTTCGTTCTGTTCGATTGGTTCTTCCTGCCGCCCTACAACACTTTTTTCCTCACCAATCCGCTCGATTGGGTCGTCCTGATCGCATTTCTGATCACGAGCATTGTCGCCGCTGAGCTTCTCTACAGGGCGCGCGCCGAGCGCGCCGCAGTGGAACGGGTGGAAGCTTTGCGTGAAGCGGACAAGCTCAAGGACGCGCTTCTCGCATCGCTGTCCCACGATTTGAGAACGCCGCTCACTACGATCAAGGGGCTCGCGCACGAGCTGCAGTCGATGGGAGACGAGCGAACCCTCATCATCGAGGAGCAAGCCGATCGGCTCAATCGTCTTGTAACCGATTTGCTGGACGTAGCTCGTCTGGATGGCGGAGCGTTGCCTCTCGACATTCAGCTCAATGCCGCCGACGACCTCCTCGGCGCTGTCGCGCAGCACGTCTCCGGACGCCCGGACCGAGATCGGCTCAAGATCAGCCTCGACGATCCCGGCAACTTGCTGTTCGGACGCTTTGATTTCGTCCACTCCCTGCGAATCCTCGCGAATCTCGTGGACAATGCGCTCAAGTACTCGCCGGCTGATACCGTGGTGGAAGTCAGCGGTGGAGTCGACGCCAACCAGATAGTGTTTCGCGTCGCGGACCGTGGAAATGGAGTCGACCGCGGTGAACGCGAGCGAATTTTTACGCCGTTCTACCGTCCGCAGGCGCGAGCGCCTCGCGTTGGATCGGCGGGACTCGGTCTCTCGATTGCTCGACGTCTCGCTGAAGCTCAGAACGGGTCGCTGCAGTACAGCGATCGTGTCGGCGGAGGAGCTGTCTTCGAGCTGCGTTTGCCTTTGGAAAGCACATAACGCCCCGGGTTCGCGGCGAAAGAAAAACTCAATTCAAACCATATCGAAATCCCTCCTGTCGCAGTCGATTCTGCCCACGTCTGGCAACTGCACTCGGGACGTCGATCTGCTCCTCCCCTTTGGAGATCCCCACTATCTACAGCAACGTCATGAAACTCGTGGACTCGCCGAACGATCGAGTGTTGGTGATCTTCGGGGCCGGGCATCTCGGGTGGCTGCGTCAGGATTTCTCCAGCGATCCCACCGTTCGTCTGCGCAAACTCTCCGAGTTCTGATTTCCAGGCCAGCTATTTCTTGAGAGGCGTTCGGACGCGCGCCTGATATCCAACACTAGGTCCGCGCCGAGTCTAGTACGACCTGCACCGCGTCTGATGCGTCGACCAGATCGGGATGCACCTTTGCGCCCGCCTCGATGAGAAGACGCGCGACCTCCGCGTGATTCGCACGCGGATTCCCGCAATACACCGAACCGTGGCCGCACCATCCGAGAGGCGTACCATGGTGCGTGGGGTCGCGGGTCTCGATGAGAGCGCGCCCCGCAGGATAGCGAATGAGCGCCGCGACGCATTCAACCGACCCTTCCCATGCCGCGCAATGGAGAGCGCTTCCGCCCGGCGGCCCCCCAGCGCCTCCCAAGGACGGATCGAAGCCCAGCTCCAGCATCAGCTCGACGGCCGGCCCGTTCGCGGCCCACGCTTCGGTCGTCAACGATCGACGGTCCGGATCGGCGAGGTTCTCCACGATTCCAGGATGCGAGCGCACGATCGCCAATGCCTCATCGCGGCTACCCTCGTGACACGCGAGCAACAATTTCTGCGCAGGCGAAGCGTACGCGCGCATCGCCTCCAGCGTTTCGCGCTGTTTGAATCGTGCCGCTGTCTGAAGAGGATTGAGTCCCGTCCCAATCGTCCACTGATATATATGGTAGCTGCTCGGCGGCTTCTCACCGTATTCACCCTGCCCGGTTCGAAGCTCCAGCAGCGACGGATTTGCGCCGAGCAACTCGCGCACGCGCGTGGTGAACCCAAGCGCCGCAGCGAGGAAAATGTCCGCCGACGCGCCACGCTCCACGAGATACCTGGCAAGCCCCGCTCGAGAGCTCTCCGGACGTTCGACGTCTCCAAGCATCCACTCCGCGGGCGTCGACCGGTGATCGACATCGCGCGCATCGATATCGGCGCCCGCGTCGAGAAGCATATCCACGATTCGACGTGAGCTCGCGAAGTGGAGCGGAGTCTGACCATCGCCGCCTCGCTCGTGCACGCGCGCCGGATCCGCGGCCAGGATCCGCTCCAGAATATCGACTCGATCGAGATGCGCGGCGGCGCACGCGTCAGGAATCGCACCGGCTGCCAGCAAGCGATCGGCTACGCCGCCAGATGCTCCGTACAAAGGATGAAATCCGCCCGCCCACCAGGTGCTTTTGAGGTTCGGATCGGCGCCGAACTCGAGAAGCACATCGACGAGCTCCACGTCCCCACGACCGGCGACCCCTACGAGCGCCGGCGAATCGAATCCAAAAATCGGATCATTGATTGCGGCGCGAAGCTCGCGATGCGTCTCGAGCAAGCGGCGAAGCGTTTGCGCGTTGCCGTCGCGTACCGCCTTTCTGAACTGATCAGTCTGAGAAAGCTTTGATTCGATCATCTGCTGGAATTGTCCTGTTGCTGAGTACCTCTTTGATTGACAACGCTCACCTAAACTAGACATTGAAGGCGTGACGCGCACTTGACCAGGCAGCGCTGGACTCTCATCGCCACGATCGTCGCCTCGTCGATGACTTTCATCGACGGGACAGTCGTCAACGTCGCGCTGCCCGCCCTCCAGAAGGAGCTGGGCGCAACGATCACCGACGTCCAATGGGTCGTCGAAGCGTACGCCCTTTTCCTCGGCGCCCTCATTCTCGTCGGTGGCTCGCTGGGCGATCAATTCGGCCGCAAGCGAATCTTTCTGACTGGCGTTTTCTGGTTTACAGCGGCATCCGTCTGGTGCGGCCTTGCCCCGAATCCGCGCTTTCTGATAATTGGACGTGCCCTGCAAGGAATGGGTGCCGCGCTTCTCGTGCCGGGCAGCCTTGCAATCATCAGCGCGACTTTTCACGGCGCCGAGCGTGGACGGGCGATCGGAACGTGGTCGGGCTTCAGCGCGATTACGACCGCCATCGGACCCGTCGTCGGCGGCTGGCTGATCGATCACGTAAGCTGGCGCTCGGCCTTCTTCATCAACGTGCCGCTCGCGGCAATGGTGATTTTCATTTCGCTCCGATACATGGACGAAAGTCGCGATCCGTCGCGCACGGGACGCGTCGACTGGATTGGCGGATTGCTCGCCATTGTCGCATTGGGTGGTGTCGTGCTCGGACTGCTCGAATGGCCACCACTTGGTGCGGGCCATCCAATCGTTATCGGGTCGTTAGTGGCTGGATTCATCTCGCTCGTGCTGCTCATAGTCGTCGAGCATAGAGAGAAGAGTCCGATGATGCCTTTGCACCTCTTTGCGTCGGGCGCCTTCTCCCTCTCGAATCTTCTAACGCTGTTCCTGTACGGCGCATTGGGAATCGTGATGTTTCTGGTGCCGTTGCTCCTCATACAGGTGATGCACTATTCGGCGACGGCGACCGGCGCGGCATTTCTTCCATTTCCGATAATCATGTTCGCGCTATCGCGCTGGTCTGGCGGATTAGTTGCGCGGACAGGGCCGCGACTGCCGTTGACTATTGGTCCAGCTGTAGCCGCACTTGGGTTCGCGCTATTCGCCCGGATCGGAAGCGGCGTGTCCTATTGGACGGGACTCTTTCCGGCGGTGATGGTGCTCGGACTCGGCATGGCGATCACAGTTGCGCCGCTCACCACGACGGTGATGACGGCCGTTCCTTCAGACCACGCCGGTGTCGCGTCGGGCGTCAACAATACCGTCTCACGGGTTGCGGGACTGCTTGCGATCGCGGTATTCGGCGTCGTGCTGACGCGCAGCTTCGAGGCGAAGATGCGACCGACGCTCCAGCAGTCGTGGATTACGCCGCAGGCAAAAAGTCAGATCGAGCGCGAGATGTCGAAGATGGCAGGAGCGCAGATCGACAACATTCCCCTCGGTCAAGCTCGGCGCGCGGTAATACAGAGCGCGGTAAACCAGTCGTTTATCTCGGGCTTTCGACTGGTTGTGATTGAAGCAGCGGTGCTCGCATTGGTGGCGGCGGGCTTCGGCGCAGGGATCGCAGGCAATCGCAGGAAAGCGAAGAAACCCAGGCCGAACGCTCGCAGGCAGCCACGCTAAGTCCGTTCAGAAATTCCCGGGAAACTGTTTTACTATCCCATCGCTGAGCGCGTCTGACATCCCAATTACCGGAAACATGCGCGTTTCTAACGTGGAACTTGGCGAAATGGACTCTGCCGTCCGCCGCACGGCTGGTTTGCGGAATGGATTCTGCGCTGTGGGTGCCGGTCTGCGCGCGATTTGTCACACTGCCGCCCCGACGAGCCGCGCGCAGGCGGGCGGTGACCGTCAGTTGGGAGATTCATCACATGTTCCATAATTTCTACTCACCGGCATTTGCTCTCGCCGCCGTCGCATGCCTCGCCTGCAGCGACTCGTCGGGACCTAAAGCAAACGCTACTGTGAGCGTACAGGACGAATGCGATCCGGCCACTTTCAATGCGGCACTCGGCGCCGGATCCTGCAGTCGACAGGGGAACGTCTCTTTCGCGTCTTTCAACAACGAGCTCCAGGCGACTCAGAAGGTTGCGACCTGGCAGTTTGTGCCCACGGCTTTGACCATTCATGTCGGGCAATCCATCGCCGCCATGAACAACGGGGGCGAAATGCACAGCTTCACCGAGGTTGCTCAGTTCGGAGGCGGGATTGTGCCGAGCCTGAACCAGGCCTCAGGCAATTCCACCGAGACTCCTGAGTGCGCGGCGTTGCCCGCAGTCGACCTCATCGCCGCTGGTCAGACCTTCGTCACGGATGCCGCGACAACGGTTGGGACAAAGAATTACCAATGCTGCATCCACCCCTGGATGCGGGCGACCGTGACTGTGGTACAGTAGGAGTAGATCTCCAATCGCATCTGGAAGCACCGGCTGGGCCACGTCCGGCTCAGACAGTCCCAGCCCGCGGTCGTGCCTCGCGGGTTGGGATTTTCAATCACCGCTGCTCACGGATACTCTGTCGCTAGCCTCGCAGCTCGAAGCAGCATTTCGGATCTGGACCGACGGTGCAACACGTTTGCGCCGTCGTCGAGAGATACTCGGAAAGGAGTCCCTCGATGATGCGGCAGGCCACCGCGTTTTCCGAGGTCAGGGCGGCAAGGGGACACCCGGCGCTTACAAGAGTCAGGGTGCCATTGCGTGTCCTGACCTCTGGAATCGCGCCGAAAGTCTTCAGCAGTCTCGCGCCTGCCTGCGCGCGAGACTTCAGAGTCCCGCGAGGTTTGGGATATCGCTCGGCGAATGATTTCCCTGTGGCGGCCATGAACGAGACGAGCTGGCGATCCGAGCAGCGGCGCTCCGCCACTCGGAGAAATTGTGTCAAGACCGGCAGATAAATTGTCGAGAAGTGCGCTTCGCCTTCGACCGTGATCGCGTAGACGACGGAAGGCTGAGGCGCAGGCGCGTTGCGATCTCTTCGACGGTTCTCTCGCCGCTCCTCAGTTGTTCCAAAACTCGTAGTGCAGCTTGACTATGGGGGAAACCTGGATTGTGAGTCGCCATTGAATTGCGTGTGAGTTGTGTTTGAAGATCTCAAGAACCACACCGCTGATGGCAGGGGAGCGGTGGCACCCGAACGCGCTCGGCGTTGGGATGTAGTCGCGTGTTTAGCGCATCGGTTCCAGAATGCGGAGCACAGGGCGACCGGCGACATTCTCCAGGGGAAGATAGATCCAGTGAGTGCGCGGGTCGACCGAAACCGTGTGCGCGTGCGGGATCTTCACGTCCCCAATAGGTCGGACCCTCTCGCCATCGAGCCAATATGCAGACAAAACTCCCGATTCCGCGCCGATGTAAAGCCGTTGCCACGTGGGATCCCATGCGAGCACGTCGGGATCGTCCGGTACCTTGAGCCGCTGAAGGACCTTCATGCTCCGGAGATCGAGGACCAGAAGAGTCGCATTCCCCTCGGATGACACGAAGGCAAGGCGCCCCGCTTCGTCGAGTGCAAAACCGTGCGGACGATCCGAGCCCGGCAGGTTATAACGGCGAACTATCTTCTCGCTAACGGGATCGATCGCGACCAGTTGATTGCGAGTTTGAACGGCGACGAGAATGCAGTGAGAGACGGAATCGTAATGCGTGTTGCCAGCTTCTCCGCCGAGTGGAATCGTCGACCGTTTTGTTGCGGTTCTGGGATCGATCACGACGTCCGTGCCGCGACTCTCGTCGGAAACGAAGACTTTGTCGGCTTCCGGAGCGTACGCAATTCCATCCGGAAACCCGACGCCGCCCACGCGCGACACAATTTTCAGCGTTCGATCATCTATAATCGCAACCTGATGCGCGCCCGCGGCTGACACGTAAACCTGGTGATGCGACGGAACTGCCCAGACGCCCGTCGCTCGCGGCAGCCCCACGATTTCCTTTACGACCCGGTTGCTGTCGGCGTCGAATACGACCGTCCGATCCGCATCCATGTGATTCATATAGATGCGCCCGGTCGCCAGATCGAAGCTCTGATAATCGAAGCGGTTTGGCGGACCAGGCAACGGGATCTCGCGGACGAGCCTAAATCCGGTTTGTGGTGGGCGCTGCATACCGATCGCCGGCGTGCGCCACGATACTGGTGTCATTGACGCGGCGGTGGCATAGCAGGCCGGCACGAGCTCGCCTGAAGCGACGCCATTCGTGAGAAATGCGAAGATCGGAAAGATGATTATCAGGGCTCGAAGCCTCGCGTCTTCAAACGCGAGACGATCTCTGCTTTGAGCGCATCGTATTCCTGATCATCGCGGCGCAAGCGTCCGACCGCGTCGAGGAATGCCTGCTCGAATTCGTAGTGATTTGCGCAGCCCGCGCACCACGCGAGATGCGCGACGATTTGCTCGCGTTCCCCTTCCGGCGAGCGGCCGTCGAGAAAATCCCAGAGCTGCCGAATGACGTGCTTGCAGTCGTAAAGATCGTCGGTCATCGGCTGTCCGTGGTTTCCTGGGTAGTATCCGTTTTGGCGCGGACGGAGGCAATGGATTTGAATCCAGCATCGCGCGCATGCTCGAGGAGATCTTCCTGGAGGAGTCGTCGCGCGCGAAAGAGCCTCGACCGTACGGTGCCAAGTGGGACGTCGAGGATTGCGGCGACGTCTTCGTAAGCCATTCCTTCGACGTCGATCAGTTTCACCGTCACCTGATAAACCTCGGGCAGACGCGCGATCGCCGCTTCGATAGCGGTGCCGAGCTCGCCCTGCTCGAATAGGTGGTCGACACCATCGTCACGGGCGGCGTGGTGCGACACCACCGTGGCAAATACATCGAGGTCTGCTTCATCGCCCACGCTTTGCACAACGGCCTCACGGCTTAAACGGGTACGGAAAACGTTGCGGCAGATGGTGATCAACCACCGGCGCGCATCGGTTCCAGGCGTATATGATCCCCAGAACCGGTAAGCACGCAAAAAAGTTTCCTGAACCAGGTCGTCGCCATCGGAAGCGTTGCCGGCAAGGCTGCGTGCAAACCGGGTGATATCAGGAAGCCAGCACAGCGCTTCCGCTGCGAATCGCGCGTCGGGCGCCAGACCCTCCTTGGTGGCGGGTGCCGCTGGATCGGGCATGGGCCTAACCTGACGCTGGGGAAACCTGGACGCAAGCCATCAATGGTAGTCGTGGCGGCGCAACGGCATGGACCAAAAACGCGTTGCGGAGAACCGTTGGAACTCTTTCGCCAGATGTCAGTTCTTCGCGTATCTGGAACCAAGCCCCGGAAAAGACTTTCACCAAGAACTCATTCATCGGAGCACCCCAAAGATGCGCACACAGTTCCTCATCGCGGCCTCGGCGCTGGCACTCGCCGCCTGTGCCGACAGTTCTTCGCTACCGACCGCACCGGTCGCGACTTCGTCGGTCGAGCTCGATCGCGGCGGCGAAAGAAGCGCCGGCGCCGTGTTCACTGCGACGAATGCTACTAGCGGTAACTCCGTCGTCGCCTTCGCGCGGGCAAAGGACGGATCGCTCGCTCCTGCCGGAAGCTTCCCCACAGGCGGCAGCGGCATCGGTGGCACGACAGATCCCCTCGGCTCGCAGTATTCGATCGCCCTCGACGACGATGACGACCTTCTGTTCATCGTGAACGCCGGCAGCAACGACATCTCGACTTTCCGCGTGAACGGCGCACAGCTCACACTGCTCTCCACGACGAGCTCTGCCGGAACTCTTCCGGTGAGCCTCAGCGTGTCGCGCGGAATACTTTACGTCCTCAATGCCAGCACCAACAACGTCGCCGGCTTCAACATCGGGGAAAATGGTACACTGACGCCCAACGCTCGCGCCTCCGCATCGCTCAGCTCAGGAGCGGCGGCTCCCGCAGCCGTCCGTGCCAGCCGCGACGGACGGTTTCTCGTTGTCACCGAGAAAGGCAGCAAGACGATCGACACATATCGTATTGGCCACAGCGGCTCGCTCAGCGCGCCTGTCAGCTCACCGTCAAGTGGTGATACGCCGTTCGGCTTCGACTTCGCCTTGAATGGACAGGTCGCAGTCTCGGAGGCAGGCAGTGCTGCGGCTTCACTGTATGACGTTGGGAAAAAGGGAAAACTTACCGTCGAGAGCGCCTGGTTTCGACCAACGGTCAGGCGGCGCCATGCTGGCTGATCGCTACGCGCGATGGTCGTTTCGTCTACACGGCCAACGCCGGCAGTGGTACTCTCTCGGGGTACTCCGTCAGTCCACGCGGTAAGCTCGAGCTTCTAGCGCCGAGTGGCGTGTCGGGAAGCACCGGTGACGGCTCGACACCACTCGATCTCGATGTCACACGCGACAGTCGGTTCGTGTACGTGCTCGAGAGCGGCGCTGGTCGAATTGGCGCGTTCACGATTGGTGCGAACGGCGATCTCAGTCCGCTTGCCGGCGCTGGTGGTCTCGCTGCGACGAGCGGGTATCAGGGACTGGCAGCTTACTAATCGGCAAAGATGCATAGCGCCCGAGCGGATGATGATAGTGTCGTCCGCTCGGGCGGCTTACTGACCTATGGTTGGTCCGGTGCCTCACCCGCCCGTTTTTGTTTTGCCTCCGGTCGATTCGCCGCCGCTCCATAGCTCCTTGATCGCGCCCATTGCCGACATCGCCGCGCTCGCCTCGTACGGAAGAAAAACCGTTTTCTGCGCGTTCCCCGCGATGGCCGTCAGAGATTCGAGATATCCCCGGGCGATTAGGTAGCGCGCCGGATTCCCTTCCTCTCCCAGACCTTTTGCGATCGCCTGTAGCGCCTGCGCTTCGGCTTCCGCCACTCTGAGTCTCGCTTGTGCCTGACCTTCGGCCTGCAGAATGGCTGACTGCTTTTGTCCTTCTGCACTCACGATGGCCGACTGCTTCAATCCTTCCGCGCGCAGAATCGCGCTCGCCTTCTCTCCTTCCGCCGTCGTCACCACCGCGCGACGCGCACGCTCGGCCGTCATCTGCTTCTCCATAGTCAGCTTTATTTCTTCCGGCGGATCGATGTTCTTGAGCTCGACGCGCACGACTTTCACTCCCCACTGCTGGGTCGCGGCATCGAGAGCAGCACGGAGCTGTGAGTTAATCTCGTCGCGCGAGGTGAGGGTGTGATCGAGATCGAGTGAGCCGATCGCATTGCGAAGAGCGGAGAGAGTTAGCTGCTCGATACCCATTTCCAGATTCTGCACCTCGTAAGTCGCGCGGACCGGATCCACCAGCAGGTAGTAAATGACCGCGTCGACTTCCATCGTCACGTTGTCCCGCGTGATCACAGGCTGCGGCTCGATTCTCGTAATCCGCTCGCGCAGATCGTGCGATGCGCGCACGGAATCGACGAAAGGCAGAATGAGATTCAGTCCCGGCTCGGCCTGGTTGTGAAATTTGCCGAGCCGCTCGATGATCTTTACCTGTTTTTGCGGAACGACTTTCACCGCACGGGCGAGGACGATGAGAATGAGCACGATGAAGCCGAGCAGTACGTATGACATTAACGCTCCGTCAGATGATTGATGGGTATCAGATGATCGATCAATGTCACATGATTGGCCAGTATCGGAGGACTGCCAAGGTCAGATGATTAAGGATTCTCGCCCGCTGGCAGCGTCGCCACCGGCGCGACGAGCAGAACGATGCCGTCGGAGCCGAGTATCTCGACGACGGCGCCTTCGCTGATTGGCTCGGTGCTGTTCGCGGCCCAGTCGTGGCCGTGAACGAGCACACGGCCCATTCCATTGATCGGATCGATCGCGGTCGTTATGCGCCCGGTCTGGCCGATCAGCGCGTCGGTGCGGGACAGGACGCCGACCCCGCCGAGTCTTCGGAGGAGGCGCGGTCTGAGGAGGCCGGGAAGAATGAGTGCAGCGAGGGCGAAGCCGATTATTTGCCCGATTACTGGAACGCCGAGCGCGGCGAGAGTGCCAGCGAGCAGCGCGGCGACTCCGCCGAAAAGGAAAATCAGATTGAGATTGGTCGCTTCGATAGCGAGCGCGACGACGGCGATGATGATCCAGACGAGGGCGGCGTTTATCTGCATAGATACGCCTGCTCGCGGAGCATCAGCTACGAGGCCGGTCGGCGGGAAGCCGAGCCGTCACGCCTTCCGCTTGCAAGCGCGCCGAAAAACGCTGCGCTTCAGAGATCCGCTCGACCTCGAGCGAGATCGCGTCGACTGCTGACTCGATTCGACCGAGTTGCTGAGTGAGCGCGATATCGGGGGCATCGCGCCTTACCTCGGCGCGTTTGATCCACGCGGCAGCGATCGACCGAACCGTTATAACGGCTGCGCCTAGCGTGGCGAGCATCATCACTGCCTCAATTCCGTCGTGTCGCATATAGATGTCCGTCGCTGGTTTGCCGGGCCACTCAATGAAGAAGCTAGCTCCGGAACGCCTCGCTGCAACCAGTTGGGGTACTGAGGGCGGCGGCGTCTACAACCCTACGCTGGTACCGCAAGCCGGGTTGCAATCGCTCGACGCAATACGATCGGGATTCGGGAGTCGAAAACTGAGCTTGCCAACCCCGGCTGTCGCCAACGATTGCCCGCTGATCACCTCAAGTCGACACGCGAGAACAACTCGAGCATCTCAGCTTCCGACGGAGGATGCAGTACGTTGCGCGTCGCGAATTCGTCCGCTTCCGGGTAAGGCGTCGCTCTAATTCGCTCGGCGGCTTCGTTCAGATCATATGATGTGCGTCGGAGCTCGACATCCCGCTGTTGTTGCGGCGAGCTGCTAATTGCTGGGCCAGAACCATCCGATCAGAGCGCCGCTCACTGCACCGCTCACAAGATAGCTGAGCGCGGTAAGCGCGCGTTGGCGCCCACATTCGGCGCCACTGGCCACTGGGCAGATCTGGGCTTCGCGCGCGACGATTACACCGCCGGCAAGGAGACCCAGGCCGCTTCCGATCGCAGCGTGACGTATGCGCTGCTCCCGCCGCTGAAATTCGATGGCGCCGACGGGTGCGGCGTTGGCCAGAGACACCTGCCGTGCTACGGATATCGATTCTCCGACCAGGATCTTCGCTCTGTCCACGATTCTGTCCACCGCCGAATCGAAGTTCCTGTTGTCGGCGTTTCTGTCTCGGCCCGGCTGGATGTGCTCCGTGAGCGACCATAGCGCTACGCGCGTTTGGGGATCCACGATCGTAAGAGTGAGCTGCGGATCGTAGACGAAGTCGGTGTTGGTTACCCCGTCGACGTTGCCGTGCGTCAGTTTGTCGACTATCGGGTTGCTGAACCTCACCTCATAAACCACGTCGGCCGTCGCAGGAGAATCCGTCAGCTCGTACCGTCCCCAGCTCTTCATCGCCGAGTAAAGCTGGTTGTAGAAGCGATTGGGTCCGCCATCATATCGGGTGAGGTTGAAATAACTCTCGCTTCCGTAAGTCTCGCTGCCGGCGTTGGATATGAAAATCCGCTTCGCCGTGAGAATCTGGCCGGGAACTGGAGCGGTGACATTCTGCGCCATCTCCTGTGCGTTCGCCAGCGAACCATACAGCAGCGCACCAATCGTTAACAGAGCTCTGACTTTGACCATCGACATTGGTATTCCTCCCGTTCAGGTCATGGCGCGTACCTGCAATTACGTGCCGCTCGCCGTTCCTGTTGGCGATGCGCAACCACGGGGTTGCGTATTCACTGTGACCCCGCTATCATACGTGCAACCGGAGGATTGCATATGGCAGATACGAACGTAATCAGGAAGCAGGTCGTCCTGCGGGCGCCAAAATCGCGCGTCTGGCGAGCGATCAGCGACGCTACTGAATTCGGGCACTGGTTCGGAATGAAACTGGACGGGCCGTTCAAGGCGGGCCGCACAGCGAAGGGCAAGTTGAGTGCGAAAGGGTACGAGCACCTCACGCTGGAGATGACCGTCGAGCGTATCCACCCCGAAGATTTCTTCTCGTACCGGTGGCATCCTTACGCGATCGATCCGAAGGTCGATTACTCGAAGGAACCGACGACGCTCGTCGAGTTCACTCTGGCGGACGCCACCGACGGCACGACACTCACAATAGTGGAGTCAGGGTTCGATAAGATTCCCGCGAGCCGGCGCGACGAAGCGTTCCGCATGAACGACAACGGATGGACGAGCCAGGTGAAAAACATCGAGCGCCATGTCGCCGGTTAGCGCCATCTCCGGATCACAGGTCCGCGATGCCGCCCCGTTGTTCGCCGCACTCGGCGACGACACTCGCCTCAAGCTGATCATCCGTCTGTCGTCTGGAGGACCAGGATCGATCACTCAGCTCAGTGCGAAATCCTCAGTTTCCCGACAGGCGGTCACGAAGCATCTGAACGTTCTGTCGAAGGCGGGCCTCGTGCGGAGCGCCCGCCGCGGACGTGAACGAGTGTGGGATCTCGAGCCAAGGCGTCTTGTCGATGCGCAGGAATACCTCGACCGGATCTCTCGCCAATGGGACGAAGCGCTCGGCCGGCTCAGGAAATTCGTCGAGGGGTAGGAAACGCTTCCCAGCGCTGGTTGTGTTGCGATTCGGGAAGCATCGGTTATGCTCTGACACATGCGCGGCGCAGGCTCAGCATTCATTTTAGTGATGACGACGGTCACGGCGGTCGAACAAACCCGACCGCCGGCGGCTTCAGCTCAAAACGGCCTCATCGCGACGCTTACGTTCGCGAAGGATGCCGGCACCGCGATCTATCTGCCTGTGCGAGTCAATGGCGGCGGCGTGCAATACTGGGCACTGGATTCCGGGGCGAGCGAGTGCATCGTCGACCGATCAGTTGCGCGACAGGCGCGATTGACGACTCGCGGCGGGCGCGACATCCATGGTGCGGGGAAAGGCGCGGCCCGACTCGATTCGATCAGCAGTCCGGTTCGTCTCGAGATTGCGGGCCGCTCACTTTCGAGCTGCGATCATTTCGGTACGCTGGATCTCACGACCGCAAGCGATGAACTCGCAGCTGCTTGCGGGCGACGCGGTAGCCAAAGTGGCCGAGCTTCGAAAAGTGCCGGGGAAAGACATAGTCATCCTTGGTAGTGGAGTGCTGACGCAGTCGCTTCTCGGCGCAAACCTGATCGACGAGATGATGCTGATGATTCACCCAATCGTTCTCGGCACGGGGCGGCGTCTTTTTCCCGATGGTGGTGCGCCGGCGACGCTTCATCTCGTCGAGAGTAAGCAGTCCAGGACCGGCGTTGTTATTACGCGTTATCAAGCTGACGCTCATCCTGATCTTGCTGGCGTGGACGCTGGCAGCATTCGGCGAAGAGATCGTGTGGCGCGGCTATCTGATGAATCGTGTCGCAGGTTTGGGCAGGCATAGCCGACTCGCGTGGGTTTGTAGCCTGCTCGTTGTGAATATCGCATTCGGATTCTCTCACTCGGATCAGGGCCTAACGGGCCAGATCGAAGAGAGCATCGCTGGTGTTGCTTTGGGAGGGATTTATCTCGGCACCGGAAGTCTGGCTGTTCCCATCGTCGCTCACGGTGTGTCCGACACCCTGGATTTCGTGTTGATCTTTCTCGGGAAATATCCCGGAATGTAGGCTGGAGGCGATTAGCGCTTGACTACCAACGACCTATCAGGGGCAGGAATCTCGGTCACAGTTCCTCTGTCTCGCGAAAGCATCTCACGACGAACAATCCGTCGATCGTCTTACCGCGCACTTTCGCGAATGCGATGGAGATTTTCTCTGCGCCTGTCGCCATTTACGAGATCCTTTATTGTTTGATCACTCGTGATTCTTACTCCCATCGGAAGACGCGCGACGATACTGCAACGCAAACCACGAACACAACAGCCAGCGCTGCGATGTCGCCGGAATGCGACGACCAGCTATCGCCGACCCAGATCCCCTGCATCAGTGACGCAGCGTGGCTCAATGGCAGTATGCGTGCGGTCGTACGCAACGCGGGCGGCAGAGCGGCCACAGGCACGAACAATCCTGAGAACGCGAGCATCGGATAGAAAATGATCGCGCCGATCGGCTGGGCGAATCGCGCCGTCGGGACGATGCTCGCGACTATGAATCCGATCGATAGAATGCTCAGCGTGCTCACGAGCAGCGCGAGAGTGAAGCTCACGAATGGGACTGTCGGCCCGATAGTGAAGTAGCGCTTTCCGGCGAGTACCATCGCGGTCATCGTCAGCGCGGTGAGCGCGAGCTTGACGATTACATGCGAAGTGAGAATCGTCCACGGCCGAAGGGGCGTCGCGCGCAGGCGCTTCAGAATTCCGCCCTCGCGGTAGATCGAGATGATGTTCGCCAGCGATAACACCGCGCTGATCGTGATGAGAATCGAGACCAGAGTAGCTATTCCACCAGGACCGAGGAGATTGGTCATCGGAGCCGTTGACGGGACCCTGGCGCCGGCCGTTGCTTTGCCGAGGACGACGAAGACGATGACCGGAATGACGATCGTTCCGATCGCGCCCAAAGGCTCGCGCAGGAAGATCTTGATCTCGACCCAGGTTAGCTGGCCGAGTCCGCGTAATGGGTTGGTCATCGTCGAAGAAGAATCTGTGCAAAGTCCCGACGGAATGCTCTTAGTACGTCACTCGAACCAGTACTCCAACGTTCCGTCGGACGTTTTTCCAAATTGGCCTTCAAAGCCACCCTCGCCGCGTAGCCCGGAGAGAGCACCTGTCCCCGATCCGGGAACGACAAACCAGGTCGCCTTGATTTTGCCATCCTCAACAAGTTCTGAACCTTGAAGCACGAAGGTGCCCTGCCGACCGCCCAGAGTTCCGAGGACTCGTTGTACGCTGACAAGACTGGCAGATTTATCGTGGCGCAGGATCTGTAAAGCCCGAACCGTGGATTCGCCATCGATATCTCCGGCGAATGTTTCCCGTATACGGATCTCAATTAATGCGGGGCTCGCGGTTTCGTCGTATGGCTTGGCTTCAGAACTCTGAACGGTGATCCTGGTTCTAGCTGTTGCGCGCGTTCGCGGCTCCTTTACGAATAGGTATTTGTCCCTCCCTCTGACGATTGTGGAACTTTCAAGTTCCTGAATATCTGGAGAAAGACAAGCGAAGGCTGGAAAATCTCGCGCGTTGTGAGCTAGGCGCACTAGGCGCCGACAACCCGTCGAAACGAACCCGCCGCCGAAAAAGCCGGCCAGCGGCGGGTTCATCCGACTCTACTGGGTCAGCCGCACGAATCCGAAGGTTCCGTGACTCTCGTCGTTTGGACCAGCCGCAAAATAGAGAGAGTTCGGATCCAGAGAGGGCGTTCGCGATGGATCCGGAAAAATTCCGCCCCATAATCCATCGATGACGAGAGCATTGCCGTTTGCGTCCTTCAGCTGCCCCAGGAATTGACCGCTGGGAGCGAACGCATTGATGCGGCCGTCGCCAAAGTTGCCGATGATCAGAGAATTGCTGAACTCACCGAACCCGGCGCCGGACATCGTAATGCCCCACGGAGAGTTCAGCGTTCCATTCGAGGCCAGGCGCGCGACGAAGGAACCGTCCGGATTGAACACGCTCACGAAGCCATTGCCCGGGCCCGCAAGGTCATCCTTGTTCTCTGGCGGATTATGCTTCGCGTATGTGACGTAGAGCTTGCCGCCGATATTCGCAATTCCAAATGGACCGTAGTCTTTCGGGATGGCGGGCGAACCCATGTCGGTGAATGCTCTCCTTTTTGGGTCCTTCTTGAAGTCCTTTCCTCGCGCGGGCTTGAATTGATTGTCGTAGATGTCGATTCGCGACTCGCTGAAATTCGTGGCGTAAATGAAATTCCTGCCTCGCACGCTGGCGATGGCGAGCCCTTTATAGACGGCTTTCTTCGACCGGCTCCTCGCCACCCGAACAGCGCTCGGCCCTCCCGCCCAGGCCGCGATGATTCCGTCCTCGCCGGCAAAGAGGAAACGCGCCTTCCCGCTGTGGGAAACAATGAAATCATTGGTGGTGTTGGTGATGACACCGGTTGGAGCACCGCCCGATGCGGCGTTGCGATGCCTTACGACGCCGAGCTGGAAGCCCTCAGTGGGAAGCGATCAGCCGGTAGCGTGTAGTGTTCAGTTGCTCTTCCCGCCTCCCGCCTCCCGCCTCCCGCCTCCCGCATCACCGAGTCATCCCAATCGTCGCGAGCCAGGTCTCGACGAGCTGCGGCCACGCAGTCGCTGGGAACTTCGTGCGGCGCAAACCGAATGCGTGGCCGCCTTGCGCGTACAAATGCATCTCTACGGGAACTCCGGCTTTCTTGAGCGCGGCGTAGTAAGAGAGCGCGTCCTCTACTCGGTCGACGTGGTCGTCCTCGTTCTGCAGCAGAAAAGTCGGCGGCGTGTTCCTGGTGACGGGGACGTTGGGATTCAATCTGAAACTGTTGGCAGCCATCGACAGATGCCCCGGATAAATCGCGACCGCGAAGTCGGGGCGGCAGCTTACCCGATCGACGGCGTCGACAGCGGGATAGATGCGTTTGTCGAAGTGCGTGCTGATGGCGGCCGAGAGATGACCGCCTGCCGAAAATCCGAGCACTCCGATTTTGTGCGGATCGATGTGCCACCTAGCCGCGTTGAAACGGACGAGGCCGACCGTCCGCTGCGCATCTTCCAACGCCATCGGTGATTGCGGGTACGGCCCGGACAGTGGCTGTGGACCGGACGTTCGAACTCCCGGTACACGATACTTGAGCAGAACGCAGGTGATTCCCCTCGACGTCAGCCAATCGCAGACCTCTGTGCCCTCGAGGTCGATCGCGAGAATCCGATAGCCTCCGCCCGGGAAGACAACTACAGCTGCACCGGTATTTCGGCCGGTGGGCGAATAAACGGTCATCGTCGGCCGCGAGACTGGCATCACGTAAGTCCATGGTCTGCCGGCAACCAACGCTCTCTTCAGTCTCGTCGTCGCTACCTCTGGTCCCGGAACAGGCTGTGCATCCGGAATCACATTCGGCCATATCGCGACTTGCGTGTGTCCCGGCGATGGCTGCCAGACAAACGTCCGCACAGAGTCCTGCGCTGTCAGATCGCCGAATGCAAACATGAGACAGAAACCAACGACCAAAGCCTTCATCACTCGGTCAAGTATACAGCGATTGAGAGAGTGTGAGGGCACTCGTGCGCTCGCAACGTTACGTCATAATTACGAGGTGCCAAAACAGGTCGCGGTGACCATCCGAGGAACTACGACAACTGAAGACGGTCCTCTCCACAGCTAATCGCGGAGTGAATGCCCTGTGAGCTTGAGGAAGACATCCTCGAGGTTCGGCGTCTCAGTCCGGAAATCTGTGACGGTGATGTGATTCTCCGACAGGCAGCGGATGACGTCGGTGATGAGCCGGTCGCCGAGTCCGCGGATGGTGTAGCGGGTATCCTGCCGGATCACCGCGCTGACGCCAGGAATTCGCTTGAGGGACGCGTCGGCGTCGGCGTCGGCGGTGGTCAGGATCACGGTGCGCTCGGGACAGTATTTGTCGACGAGTCGCTGCGGCTTGTCGATATCTATGATGCGTCCGTGTTCGATGATTGCTACGCGATCGCACAAACGCTCAGCTTCTTCCATTAGATGCGTCGTGAGAAAGACGGTCTTCCCTCGCTCGCGGATCCCGCGCACGAGATCCCAGATCATTCGCCGCGCCTGCGGGTCGAGCCCCGTTGTGAGCTCGTCGAGAAACACGACTTCGGGATCGTTGATCAAGGCGAGCGCGATGAACAGCCGCTGCTTCTGTCCGCCGGAGAGCGTCATGAACCAGGCGTTGCGCTTCTCGGCCAGGCCGAGCTGCTCGAGGAGCTGATCACCGACGGCGACAGGCTTTTTGTAGAGCGACGCCCAGAAGTGGGCTGCCTCCCACACCTTTATGCGCTTCTGGAGCTGTGCCTGTTGGAGCTGCACGCCGATCCGTTCCTGCAGGGCGTAGACGTCGCGCACGGGATCGAGACCGAGCACGGTGATCTCGCCGGAGCTCGGCCTCCGAATTCCCTCGACGCATTCCATCGTCGTGGTTTTGCCAGCGCCGTTGGGGCCGATCAAGCCGAAGATCTCGCCGTCTTTGACGTCGAATGAGACGTCTTCAACTGCGACGAGTTTGCCGTAGGTCTTACGGATAGAGGAGACCTGAATGACTGCGCGCGTCTGGTGAGTCACTCCCCCAAGTTACCGTCGTTCTTCACCCCCGGTGGATTTGCAGCGACGCCTGAACGGCGGCCGGATGGTAAGGATGAGCGGTCACCATTTGGAACGAGATCGGTGGTCTAAACGGCTCATTTGCTTGCTGGTTCGGGGGGAAACCCCTATCGTGGGAGTCCGATAGCTACCGGAAATCGAATGGCGCCTGACCCATCCGAGGTGACAGGTCTCTTGCGGCAGTGGAGCGCAGGGGACGCGAGCGCCCGCGACCGGCTCATTCCACTTGTCTACGATCGCCTGCGTGAGCTGGCACATCGGCGGCTAGCCCGTGGAGGGGGCGAGAGCTCGCTCAATACCACGGCGCTGGTGCACGAGGCGTACATCCGGCTCACTGGTGCGCCGCGTGTCGACCTGCCTGATCGCGCGCATTTCCTCGCGCTCGCGTCCGAGATCATGCGGAATCTTCTCGTCGACCGCGCCCGCGCGCGTCTCACCGAGAAACGCGGGGCCGGCCTGCCACCGTTGGAGCTCGACGAGATCGCGGGGTTCTCCGACGAGAATCTCGAGCGATTCGCAGAGCTGGACGACGCGTTGAAACGGCTAGCGCATCTGAGTCCCAGGCAGGGACGACTTCTACAGTATCGGTACTTTGGAGGCTTATCTCTCGAGGAGAGCGCTGCCGCCGAAGGAGTGTCGCTCGCGACCACCAAGCGCGAGCTGCGGTCCGCTCGCGCCTGGCTTGCGCTCGATCTCAAGGGCGGATCGCTCCAGTGAATACGCAACGTTGGCAGGAAATCCAGGCGAGCTTTGACGCGCTGGTCGAGCTGGATCCACTACAGGTTCGATATCGATGCTGGTGAAACTCTCGGGCGCGCCGTGGCGCGGTATGCGATTGACGCTGATGCGTCGGGTCAATCCGTGCTGACCCTGCACTAATCCCGGCGTGATCCAGGAGGGAGCGGCGCTCTGCGGGCCGCTCTCTCCGTGTTTCAGTGAATTGTCTGAACAGGTTTCTCTTGCGCTGTTAGCAAGACCGCCCTACATCGAAGTGCCGGAAGGAGTCGCGCCGACCATCCACACGGAGCTCCCGCTGCGTCCTCGCGTCGCCAGAAGTGCTCTTTATCTATCCGTCCTGATGTTGTTCGTCGTGGGCAGCCGCGCGTTTGCCCAAACGCGGGCTTCGATAGCGACGGCATCTGGATCAGACTCGGCGCGTGTACCGTTTCGCATTCCCTCCGAGAAGCATCTCCGCGACAGCGGCTACCGTCTGTCCGCGCTTCGTGGACGCGCCCTTCTCCTCGCAACACGCGACAGTCTGCCGCGCAACGTCGGCAGCTCACTTCGCTGCGCGAGCTGCCATCTCGACGGTGGCTTGCGACCAAATGCAATGCCGTGGGTCGGAAGCTACGCGCGTTTTCCGCAGTACCGCGCGCGAAGCGGAAGGGTCGATCTAATCGAAGACCGGATCAACGACTGCTTCGCGCGGAGCCTTAACGGGAAGCCGCTGGCGACCTCCGGTCGTGACATGCATGACATCGTCTCGTACCTCGCCTTCCTTTCCAGCGGAATTCCTGTGGGCGCGCAGATGGAAGGTCAAAGCGTGCCTCGCCTCAAACCTCTGACGGGAAACCTGTCTCGCGGAGTGACGCTCTTTGCCTCGACGTGCGCGCGATGCCACGGTGCCGATGGCCAGGGCACCAGGCTCGCGCCGCCGGTGTGGGGCGCGCGGTCGTACAATGTCGGCGCCGGAATGGCCAACATCATCGTTGCAGCGTCGTTCATCCACGCGACGATGCCTTTCGATCACGCTGTCCATCTCACCGAGCAACAGGCTTTCGATGTCGCGACTTACATCGACACTCGGCCGCGGCCGAATTTTTCCGCCATAACTCGCGACTGGCCTCGCGGAGGGAAACCGCCGGGCACTGGCTACCACGTTGTTCCCTTGCCCGGCGCGCCCACAGCCGGGGAACACACCGCAACCGTTCCAGCGTTATAAATCACTAACCGTTCCAGCGTTTTAGATCACCAGGATGAGCGCTCGTTGAGCAATCGCCAACACACGGAGCAGGCCTTATGAGCAAGACAACACTTCCAAAACGCAGAGAATTCCTGGTGACGATCGCGGCGGGAGCAGTAGCGTTCGGTCTCACTGGCTCGGTGTCGAGTGCGTTTGCTGCTCCTTCGACCAACCACGAAGATCTCGTGCCGAGCGACAAGTGGCTGGCCTCAGTCACGGGTAAGCACCGGCAGTTCTTCGACATGCCGAATCACATGAACGGGATGGGATTGGTCCAGGTGCGTAACTACCTGAACACGCTGCGCGACGCCTACAAAGTTAGAAACTCCGACGCGACGGCCGTCGTCAGTTTGTACGGCATGACGACGCTGCTGGCCTTCAACGATGCGATGTGGATGAAGTACAACATCGGAACTGTCGTGAAGGTGACGGACGCAAACAAAGCAGCGCCGATGTCCAACGTCTTTGCCGCCGCGCCGGCTGGAGCTGCCAGTCTCTCACTTAGCGGCGCCCCAATTTCCATTCCTGCCGACTCATCGATCTCGGCGCTTCAACAGCGCGGAGCAGTGTTCCTTCTTTGCAATAACGCGTTCAACCTCTTCATGGGAATGCTCGGCGGAGACAAAGCAGCCGACGTTCGGAAGGATTTCGAGGCGAACATGCTTCCCGGCGTTTTCCTCGTGCCCGCGATGGTGGTTGCGATCAATCAGGCACAGACCCATGGGTGCAGTTATAAGTATCTCTAATGTCGTTACGGCCTTTGGACCAACGACTTAGCGTGATTTTATGCGTGCCGCTGCTCTTCTCCGCGCTCGCAGTCATCGGTTGCGGCAACGAGGGGCCAGCGCGGCACTATGGTTTCATCGCGCGTCTCGGTCGCGACACGATCTCCGTGGAGAGCGTGACGCGCCGCGGTAATGCGGTCGTCATCGACGGAGTGGACCGCTTCCCGCGAGTGCGCCGGCGGCACACGGAAATCGAGCTCGGCCCCGGGAGCACGATTCGGCACCTCGTGATGGACATCCATACGCCGTCAGAGCCGGCGAATGAGCGTGAGCGGCACGTGACCGCCGACGTGACCGCCGACTCGGTGCACATCCGCAAGACCGACGACTCGAGCAGGGTGGGGCGCGACTTCGCGACGAACGGAGCTGTAGCGATGGCGCACGTACCACAGATGTACAGTCTCTACGAGCTCTACTTCGACGCGGCGTTCGCGCGCGCGGCAGCGCTGAAACGAACTGTCGGCGACACGATACAACTGCGACAGTTCTACATCGACCGGGAATTCGATCGATTTCCCCTGCACCACGGAGTAGTGCGCCTGCTATCGGGCAATCGAGCAGAAATCCGGCACGACTGGCTCTCCGGGGCGGGCGAAGCAAGCTTCGATTCCGCGGGAGACATGCTCACTTATTCGGGTGCGCACTCCACTTATCTGGTGGACGTCGCGCGTCTCGATTCGGTTCCCGACATAAAAGCCATCGCCGACCGGTTCGAAGCGACCGAGGCAGCAGCTGGACGCGTGAAGGAGCTCAGTCCGCGCGACACCGCTCGGGCGACCATTGGCGACGTATCGCTGACAATCGACTACAGCCGGCCACACGCGCGAGGGCGTGACCTTCTGGGCAACGTCATACCGTATGACAAGGTGTGGAGAACCGGTGCGAACGCCGCGACACAATTCACGACGTCGGCGCCTGTGAAGGTGGCGGGTATCTCGCTCGCCGCGGGAACCTACACGTTATGGACGGTGCCCCGCAAAAACGGCGTCGATCTCATCGTCAACGGACAAGCCGGGCAATGGGGCACACAGTACGACCACTCACGTGATGTTGGAAAGGCGCCGATGGAGTCGACTACGCTCGCGACGCCGGTCGATCAATTCACGATGTCGATCACAGGAACCGATGCGAGGCACGGGACGCTCACGATGGACTGGGGATCGTTCCGTTGGACGGCGCCGATCGAGGTACGCTGATCTCCGGGTGGCAGTTCACGGCTTAGCAATTCGCGCAACGCCACAGTGTGCAGTCAAGCGCCCGGATGATAAACCCTCTCGGTGTGACTTTTGAGCTGTGAAGGGTAGAAGTACACGTTCCTGAGATTTCCAGTGCTGTACCGCAGTGCTTCGTCGTTGAAGTGAGGCGAAGACGGATTGCCGCTCTCGCCGCCCGCAGTGATTGCCCTCGCGCGCACGCTGTCACCGAACTCGATTACGGCGACGAAGCTGTTGCCGCTGGTGCCGTACCATTTTTTCGTTCCGGGATATTGGTGAGCGGCGAACGACGCGAGCGATCCCCATCGTGAATACGTAAACGGAATCGGAATGCTCGGCGCCGCGTCGTCGAACTTTGGAAAGATGTCGTCGGTGATTCGCTGGAACCGATTGATTTCACCCCAAGGGGTCTGCCAGCGACCGAAGTCTTTTTCGAGTCTCGCCGTCGCGGCGGCCAGTGACTGAAGTCGCTCGGCGTCTGTCGCGCGCTCGATGACGTACGTCTCAGGCGACATATGAGCGGCGCGGGGTTTGGTGCCGACGCGATCGAAGACATCCTCTCCCCAAAAGACTGCGAGCGATGTCGGAATGGAATTGACCCCCCACCGGTCGTCCCAGGCACGCAGCGCGTCGATCGGACCGGCGAGACTTGCCTTGAGAGGGTCCGTCGCGCCGAGCCTGTCGTAGGACTGGAGCAAACCGGGAATCATCCGCGCAAAGGATGGCAACCAGCTGTCGAACGCTGCCGAGATGAGGGATGCCACCGTGAAATCCTTTTTGCCTGTAAGAACCCTGAGCGCATGACGCCCGCGCGACGATTCTTCCGTGCTGATTTCCACATAGCGAGGAAAATCCGCACGCTTGGGGCTATTCGGCCCAGCCGCCGACCACGGCCAATTGTTGCTGTTGAAGACCCAGCCGTTGGGCGGATTGATGGCGTTCGGAGATTCGTCGATCGACAGCACGCCCTTCCATTCCGTACGAGGATCGCTCCCGTCGACGGGGCGAGTCCAGTCGAAGGATGTGTCGCGCCTGGGAATGAAATTGGAGTGGAAGTACGCAATGTCCCCATCGGCGTCGGCGAAGGTCGTGTTGTTGGACGAATTGGTGTGCAGCTCCATCGTCTGGCGGAAGGCTTTGAGGCTCCGCGCTTTCATTCGAGTGAATGATTGAATCAGCGCGGCCAGTGGACTTTGCATCAACCTCACGCTCACCCATTTTCCGTTTTGCTCGCGCACGATCGGACCGTGATGCGTGTGGAAGATCGTGAAATTTTTCTGCGCCATTCCCTGCGGCGTCCGGTAGCGAATCAAGGCTTTGTCTTCAGTTACCGGACGCTCCGCGTTGCCATAGCGATAAACGAAGTGGTCGCCCGCCTTTGTTACGGTCTCCAGATATTCGTCGATGTTGTCGGCGCCGGTAGAGGAGTGCATCCAACCCGCGCGCTCGTTGAAGCCCTGATAGACGAAGAACTGTCCCCAGGTCACCGCGCCGTAGTCGTTCAGGCCCTGCTGACTCGTGACCTGGACTTCGGCACGGAAGAAAAACGACGTGTGCGGATTGATGAGAAGGAGGGCGTGATGCGCAAGCGTATTGGAGGGTGCGATGGCAGCGCCGTTGGAGCCACGGTCGGCGTCGCGTAGCGACGCGGGATGAGGGAAGCGGGATGAGGGAAGCGGGATGAGGGAAGCGGGAGGCGGGATGCGGGATGAGGGAAGCGGGATGAGGGAAGCGGGAAGCGCTCGCCCACCACTTCCCGCCTCCCGCCTCCCGCCTCCCGCC
>JBOHTC010000190.1:0-3788 GCA_050733495.1 Gemmatimonadaceae bacterium
GCCCGAGGGCCGCCGCCGCGAGTACCAGGCAGGTCGCCTTGATGCGGCTCAGCGCTTACTTGCCGTAGCTGATGCGGTAGATCGCGTTCGCCCAGTCGTCGGCGACGAGCAGCGCGCCATCCGGGGCCACGATGATGTCCGCGGGCCGGCCGTGGAACGACTGCTTGCCGTCGAGCCAGCCCGAAGCGAACACGCTCTGTTTTGCGTGCTTGCCCTTCGGGTCGACCTCGATGCGCACGATGCGCGCGCCCTGGTAGGTGTGACGGTTCCACGACCCGTGCTCGGCCAGGAAGATGTTGTCCTTGTAGCTCGCCGGGAACATCTTGCCCGTGTAGAACTTCATGCCGAGCGGCGCCACGTGCGCGCCGAGATTGAGCACCGGCGGCGTGAACTCGGAGCACTTGTGGCCCATCGCGAACTTCGGATCCGGGATGTTGCCCTGGTGGCAGTACGGGTAGCCGAAATGCTCGCCCATGCGGGAGATGTGATTCAGCTTGTCGCTCGGCGTGTTGTCGCTCAGCCAGTCGCGCGCGTTCTCCGAGAACCAGTAGTCGCCGGTGCGCGGATCGATGTCGCCGCCGACGCTGTTGCGCACGCCGAGCGCTCGGATTTCCGCGTTGCCGGTCGCCGGATCGACGCGCCGGATCTGCGACACGCTCGTGGGCGGGATCCCGATGTTGAACGGCGGGCCGAACGGCACGTAGAGCCAGCCGTGCTTGTCGAACACGAGGTACTTCCAGCCGTGCGCGCCATAGGAGGGCATGTCGCTGTAGACGACCTCGGGAGCGGGCATCTTGTCGAGGTTCGCCTCCGCGTCCGGATACTTGTAGATCTTGTCGATGTCCACCACGTAGAGCGCGCCGTCGCGGAACGCCACGCCGGTCGGCATCTTCAGGCCCTTGAGGATGACCTTGACCGTCTTGTTGCCCTCGGGACCCGTGATCGCGTAGACGTTGCCGACGCCAAAAGCGCCGACGAACAGCGTGCCCTTGTTGCCCCAGGCCATTTGGCGCGCGCTCGCCACGCCGCTCGCCCAGAGGCTGATGTGGAAGCCCTTCGGCAGCTTGATCTGCGAGAGCGTCTTCTGGATCTCCTCGACGGGCACGCCCGTCGCGGGCGGTGCCTTCGGGGCAAGACCCTTCTGCGCCTCGGTCTCGTCGCCGAGGAACCAGTCCGGGGGCGGGTTCTCCCAGAACGACTTCTTGCCCGAGTCGTAGTGCTTCAGGCCCTGCGCCGGCGCAGTGGGCGACACGAGCGCGGCCAGCGCGAACGCAATCGCACCGATCGCGACGCGCGACGCGGACGGCTTAGCGAGCTTGGACATAACTCCTCCTTCAATTGGTATATGCAACAGCAACACCGGATATCCCCCGCGCACCCTAGCGCGCGCCCCGGGAATTAGATTCTCTTCGTGTGCGCGGTGTCAATCGACTTTGGCAAAACGAAACCCGATGCTGCGACGCATCAGGACGCGTCCGCGGTGACGACCGGACAGCTTTGTCCGACAATCCAAACATCGGCATAAAACAACCGGTGTTTGGGTAGACGTGGCACAAATTTGGCACAGCCCCGAATATCCGCTAGCGGCCAAGAGCGGACATAGTGTTTAAGAGAACGGCCCCGACTTGAAAGCTCGGGCGGTCATGAGACCCCAAAGCCAACTAATCTTGTAGCGCTCTACCCTGGCGTGAGAGTGACCCGCCTTCTGCATCAACGCCACACACTCGCTCTCGGAATACGTCTTGAAGTGCGCGTGGCTGGTTAAGCGCAGATACCAGCTGCACACGCGGCATGCGAGATAGTCATCACACCAATCGGTAATTACCATTCGGCCACCCGGTCGCAGAACTCGCTCCATTTCGCGAATGGCTTCAACTGGGTGCGTGATGAAGTGGAACATATTGCACGAAACAACCACATCGAAGCTGTCGGCCTCCCAAGGAAGCTCGTTCGCCCAACCCTCGCGAAGATCCACCTTCGCAGAAAGTTTTGCGCGTGCAACCTCCAGCATTTGCGGTACAGCATCCAACCCGGCAAGACTCGCCTCTGGGTGTCGCGCCGCAAGCCTCACAAGTAGTTCTCCCGTGCCGCAGCCGACATCTAATACTCGATCCTTCGGTCGAATTGACAGTCGAGCAAGTGTTTCCTTGGTCGTCGAGTCGATATAGAACGACCACTTGTCATCATAGCGCTTGGCCGTCTTTGCATACTCTTCAACAACAGGGTCAGGACTTGGAGAATTCACCGGAGAATGATCGTTGCTGGAATGTCCGCTTCGGATCGAAAGCCGATATTCGTCGGATTGAAATTCGAAGCAAGACTCGCTCGTAGCGCTTGCCAGTTCTCTCTAAATCGACAGTAGACCAGTGCAAGCTTCCTGCGACCGCACTGAGCGAACGCCTTCGACGCGGGTTCCAACGGCAATTGCCGCACCGAAAGGGACGAGGGGAGTTCTGCGGATTACGCGATTGCACGCAGGCTGCGGCGCCAGCTTCCGGGCGGCGCGCCGAACATCTTGCGGAACGCCTTGATGAACGCCGCCTCGCTTTCGTAGCCGACCGCCTCGGCAACCTCGCGCAGCTTGCGCCTGTCCTCGCGCAGCAGCGAGCGCGCAAGGTGCAGGCGCCAAACCTTGAGGTACTCGATCGGCGACTGCCCGACCAGTTCGCGGAAGCGCTCGGCGAGCACGCTGCGCGACGTCCCGGCCGTGCGCGCGAGCTCCAGCACGGTCCAGCCGTGCACGGGGTTGGCGTGCATCAGCTCGAGCGCGCGCCCCACATACCGGTCCTTCATGCCCGCGAGCCAACCGATCCCGAAAGCTTCTTTGCGTGCCAAGTACTCGCGCAGAGACTCTACGAACACCACTTCGTTGAGGCGTTCGAGCATCACGCGCGCGCCGGGTCGCTGCTGGTTGACTTCGCCCACGATCAGCTCCACGGTCGAGCGGAGCCACGCCGAAGCATCGGCGCGGAATGCGTGGACCACCATCAGCCGCGGCAGGCTGGTGAGCAGCGGCGCGACGGTCACCGCGTCGCAGTGCACGAAGCCGCAGAACAGGCGCATCGTCGCCCCAGCGCCGCCGTGACTCACGTCGGGCAGGCCGACCCAGGGCGGGGGCGGCAGTAAGCGGCCGATCGGCAGTGGCGGCAGCGCCGTGCCGGCGCCGAGCGTGTGCGCGTCGCCGTGGGGGGCGATCACCACGTCGCCCGCTTCGAGTTCTGCGCGCTGGCCATCGAGTTCAATCCAGCAGCGACCTTGCATCATTACGTGGAAGATGACGACGCACCGGCTCACCAGGCCCATCGCTCTGGCAAGGTCCGCGGCGCGGTCGCTCGCCACGCACCAGGACTCGCGGAACTCGCAGCGGAACAAGGCGGCCCCCGTAAGCCTGACCACGCGCAGCACGTCCGAAAGCACGTCCATGCGTTGCCCCGAGGGCTGGGGTTGCGGCGTATTGGACAAGATTTCCGGCGGGTTGGCCATTGGGCCCGTTTGCATCGGCGGCTATTTTGGGCGAGCCATGCTAGCACTATGGCCAGCCAATAAACGGTTAGGGAGATCTTATGGAAAACGGCAAGCGAAATTTGGTGGTATTGATTACAAGGGGCACCGACCACGAGCTGTCCTCGGTCGCCTTCACCATCGCCAACGGCGGCCTGACCGCCGGGCTGCAAGTCTCGATCTTTCTCACCAGCGTGGCCGTCGACCTGGTGCGCAAGCGCGCCGCCGCGTTGACGCAAGTCCCGCCGCTCGAGCCGCTGGACGCCATGATCGAGGACTTCCTCAAG
>JBOHTC010000191.1:0-1919 GCA_050733495.1 Gemmatimonadaceae bacterium
GAAGCCTCGCGACGAAATCGATGCGCACGTACGCGCCGTAAAAAGTGCCGCTCGTATCGAACAAATGTGCCTCGAGTGATATCGATGAATCTCCAAACGTCGGTCGCGGGCCGAGATTCATCATTCCGCCGACGGGCCCGCCGGGCGTCTGAACGCGCACAGCATATACACCTTCCGGCGGAAGAAGCTTCCTGGCTGGTGGGGGACCGAGATTCAGAGTGGGGAATCCAATGGTCCGTCCCCGTTGAGCTCCCTCGATCACGCGCCCATTCACCGAGTAGCGCCTGCCGAGGCTCTCGGCGGCGCGTACCAAATCTCCGCCGGCGATTGCCCGCCGAATAGACGTCGATGACACCGACTGTCCCTCCGCCGTAGAAATCGGCTCGACGACTTCTACGCGAAAGCCGTCGCGCTCGCCGAGGGTGCGGAGAACGCTCACATTCCCTGCCCTCTGGCGACCGAAGCCGTGGTCGTAGCCTATGAGCAGTTCGCGCATTCGGAAGCATCGCCGCAGCACCAGCTCCACGAAATCCTCCGCGGAGAAACCTGCGAGGCGTGCAGTGAATGGCAGAATGGCGAGATAATCGAGCCCCGTTTCCGCGAGTACTTCGAGCTTCTCGTAGTGGGTGGTCAGGAGAAGCGGGGCAGCGGATGGATTCACGATTTCGAGCGGGTGCGGCTCGAAAGTCACTAGCAGGCTCGGAATCTTGAGGGCTCGCGACCGGGCAACTAGCCGCTCGATTACGTCCCGGTGGCCGCGATGCACTCCATCGAAGGTTCCGACGGTGATTACCGTATCCTTTACATAGGGTGGCAAACCAGATCCATCACTTGTGGGAGCAACCTTAGGCATCGGCGACGACCCGGAGTGGCCGCAGACGCGCCGGGCGATTCTCGAGATCCTCGAGCCGCGAGGCATCGGTCACGTCGAAAGCGCCAACGCGAGTCCGGCGGAGGGCGGCGAGGTGCGCGGCCGAGGCGGCGAGGCGTCCGAGGTCGCGCGCCAGGGCGCGGATGTACGTCCCTCCGCTGCAGATCACTCTTGCCTGAAGAAATTCCGGCCCAAGCTCGAGAATTTCCCAACTGTGCACTGTTACGTCTGCGGGCTTGAGATCGAGTGGCTCGCCCCGACGTGCCGCCTGATACGCACGAGTGCCGTCGACACTCTTCGCCGAATACGCGGGAGGAATCTGCGAGAGTTGTCCGGTGAGGCTCTCGATCGCTTTTTGGACAACGGCTTCTACGGGGGGCTCGGCGCTCCGGAGCACGGTCCCGGTAACGTCGTCGGTGTCCGTCTCCACTCCGAAACGAATCGTCGCGAGGTAGACCTTTGGTTCCGTGTCGAGGAAATTGGCGAGCCGCGTCACGCGCCCGATGAGGAGAACGAGGAGTCCCGTCGCAAACGGGTCCAGGGTGCCCAAGTGTCCGATGCTTCGCTCGCCGTAGACTCGCCTTACTCGTTGCACGACATCGTGAGAAGTCATACCCTCAGGCTTGTCGACGAGCAGCAGGCCTTCGGCCCGGGACGTTTCCGCTCCGGACGAATCAGTCGTCTTCTCTTCTCCGCGGGGCGGAGTCGTCATTTCGCTTGACGTCGGCGAGCAGTGACTCAATTCTGGCGGCGCGAGCGATCGTATCGTCTTCCTTGAACTGAATCTCCGGAGCAACACGGAGCCTGAGCTCCCGAGCGACACGCGAACGCAGATGAGAGGCAACGCTATCGAGCCCATCGAAAGTGGCCTTTTTCTCCGATTCGCTGCCGAGGACGCTGACGTAGACTCGCGCGTGACGCAGATCTGGACTGACTTCGGCGCCGGTCACGGTGACGAAGCCAACGATTCGCGGATCCTTTGCCGATTCAGTGAGGAAGGTCGCGACCTCGACGCGGACCGCTTCGGCGACGCGGTCCGCTCGACGGG
>JBOHTC010000192.1:0-26526 GCA_050733495.1 Gemmatimonadaceae bacterium
CCGGCGATGTGACCACCTATGGCGCCGGCCGCCCACAGCACGGCGAACAGGAGCGACATGACTCCCAGCCGCAGCGATGCCGCTCGCAGGAGATCGTCCGGTATCGTGCGACTACCCTCGCGCGAGATCTTGAGATCGGCGGGTGTAGATACCGGCTTGGGCCCGATGATTTGCTTTGCGGTCATTTTGGTGGGCTACGTTTGCACAATTTGACCACTTCGGCAAGCCTGAAAGCGCTGATTCAGGTGAGCGCGATCACCAGGATCATCCTGGCCGGTGACGGGCCTGGACTTCATCCAACCAGGCAAGCTCAGTCTCGTAGTGACGGATGCCGAGCCGAACGATCATCGCCGCATCGGAAGTCGACGACGTTTCCTTGATGATTTCTTCGAGGGCCGCTGAGTCCTCGGCCATCTGCGTGCGGAGGAACTGTCGCCGGCGCTCGACCTGCGCTGCGAAATCCTTGGGACTCGCCTGCCAGGAGAGCACCATCCACGTCAAGAACGGAGGCGGCGGCCGCTGAGTCGCCCAATCTTCCCGGGCGAGCGAATCGCGCATCACTTTTCGCCCCGACGCCGTGGGCTGCAGCACTGTCCGCTCCGGACCAAGTGACGCATCGCCTCCTCTTGCGGGGCGAATGTGCCCCTCTTCCTGGAGTTTCTTGAGGGAGTAGTAGACCTGGGGGCGAGAGATCTCAGCCCACTTCCACACTTGGCGCCGCGTCAGCTCCGCCCAGAGCTCATAACCGTGCATTGGCTGCTCGGAGAGCATGCTTAGCACAACGAGGTCGGCGGCCGACAGACGGCGCGCGGAACGGGTCACAGATTCGGCCTTGACATTGGACAAGTCTAAATTAGACTAGTTGCAACCTCAAGGGAGAATACCATGCGGATCACCCGAATTCTGGTTGCCCTTGCTCTACCCACAGCTGCTCTCACTCAAACCCCCTCTCCAACTATGTCGGCAAAACAATATTCTCTGACGGCGCTCGCCCCGGTTCTGATCGTAGACGCGGTTGAGCCTTCGGTAAAATTCTGGACCGAGAAGCTCGGCTTCGCCAAGGACAATGAAGTCCCCGAGCCCGACGGCAAGCTAATCTTTGCCAGCGTGAAGAAGGACGGGGTCGAGATCATGTACCAGACTCGGGCATCCGTAATCGCAGACAATCCCGCCGGGGCGGCGGACCTGAATGGGCGGAGTGCGGCGCTCTTCATCACTGTCCCGGGGATTTCCGATCTAGACCAGATCGCGTCCCGCACCCAAGGCGCTCCGATCGTCAAGCCGAGGCACGACACGTTTTACGGCACTACCGAGTTCTACATTCGCGAGCCTGGGGGAAATGTCGTCGGCTTCGCGGCGCCGAAGTCCTGATCGAACGAAACGCACAACGCGTTAGTCCATCGCGTTCGGCGAGAAATGTCTGCTAAGACGACGGAACAGAAGAAAATCCTGTCAGCCCTGTCAGCGCAGGATATCAAGGAGTCAAAGCTCGCTGGCGAGAAGGTCACGAACATTCTGACGACGGCGTCCGGCACCAAAGATCCGATCGGCGGAGTGAAAGTCGTGAGCGAGAGCGGCTGGATCGCGGCACGACCGTCGGGAACTGAAGACGTCTACAAGCTCTACGCGGAGAGCTCAAAGAGCGCCGAGCATCTGAAGGCGATGCAGGCCGAGGGTCAGGAGATCATCAAAAAGGCCTTCGAGAAAGCCGGCGCGAAAACCTGATCACGAAGCTTGTTAGACCGTGGCTCCACGCCGGGGGACGCCCAATGATTTGGTGTGCGGTCATATTGCTGGGCTACAGTTGCACAATGTGGCCGCTTCGGCAAGGCTGAAGCGCTACTTCACCTCAAATTCGGCTCGAAGGTGTAATCGAGCAGTCAAAGAACAGTCTGCGACGGCCGTCTGGGCCCTCGCCGTCAGGGCGCGTTGACGCTGTTCATCACGCGATGCGTGTAGGCAACGATCCTTGAAGCCGAGACCGACGAGACCCGTGCACTCTGCACCTCGGCCTGCAGCTCGTGCAGGAACGCGTCGAGCAGGTTGAGCGCCGGCTCCGTATCTCCGTCTGCTAGCTTCCGGTTCGCGTTCTCCAGCTTCACTCGCAGCGACCTCACCTGTCCGGAATTCAGCGGACCACTCGGCTCGCCAAGCGCTACCACCATGGCGTCGACGTCGGCGATGCCTTGACCAGCACTCTTCACGACCACCGAGGCCGTCGCGGAGGTCGTCGCCGAACCATCACTCACGCTGACCGTCACCGTGAACGAACCCGCGGTGCTGTAGGTGTGCACAAGATCGAAGCTCTTATCGGTGAGTGAGAGCGGCGATGCACCGCCGCCGTCGCCGTAATTCACGGACGCCGCCCAGGTGTCGGCGCCTGGGTCGCTGAAGTTTCCGCTCGTCATGTATTGTTCGCCCCGCAGAAGCGTCGCTCCAGCGAAGGTGTTGATCGCCGGCGGAACGTTTAGCACGAAGACGTTGACGCTCGCGACGTCAGACGCGCCCTTGTCGTCGGAGACGACGAGTCGAACCTCGTAAGTTCCGTCGTTCGCGAAAGTGTGGTCGAGTGTTTGACCCGAGCCGGCCTCCGCGCCGTTGACGCTCCACTGATAACTGAGGATGTCGCCCACATCAGCATCGCGCGACGTCGCCGCGCTGAACGTGACGAGCTGCCCTTCATTAGTCTGCCACCCGCTCACACCAATGCTGCTCGTGATCACCGCGGTCGGAGCGCAGTTGCGCGTCTCGAGGCGGCACTGGATCGACTCGGGCAGTACCGACAGGAAATCGTAGCGTGTCGATCTCTGAATGGCGTCGATGGTGGTCGCGTAACGGTTCCAGGTGCCGGTGCCGGAAAGGTCGTTCGGAAAATTGGCGGCGATGACCTGCACCTGCGACGGGTCAGTGATCATGCCGGCGCTGCGGCCGTCGGGGACGACGATCGCTATTTTCCACACCGAGTCGGGAACGGCGATGTGCCCGGTGCTGTTCATGAAACCGAATCCGTCGAGTCCGCCGGTGCGTCCCCTCGTGAAGATGCCGCCGGCGACGATGTAAATCTCTGTCGATCCGGTGGCGAGATCGCGCAGATGATTCTCGAGATCGCCCCACGCGCCACCGTTAAGCGCCTGATTCTGCGGTAGCATGTTCGACAGGAAGAACGTGGGGGCATTGTCGCCATCGGCGTCCGCCCAGTCGGCGGACGGCGACATGTGGCCGCGCGACCAGATGCCGCCGTTGATCCAGTCATTGGTGTTGTAAGCGGGAAGTCCGAGTCGCGTTAGCGCAGTGTCGGCGGTAAAGCAGTTGCAGCGCGCCGAGCTGCCCTTGTGCGATGCGTCGAGGTTCCAGCTCACCCAGTTCGGGTCGCCGTGGCTGGCGTTGTACGACATCGTGTACTGCCGGCGCGTGATGATGACGTCATCGTTCGGATTCGCGTCGCTGGGAGTGCCAAGCTCGGTATTGTGGCCGACTCGCGCGCTGGCGCCGACGGGCGCGACGTAAGTCTCGATGGATGTCGAAGCGGTGGTCACGCCGTCGGGCGTAGCAGTGGCGGTGAGCGTCGCTGTGCCAACTGCCTTGGCAGTGATGACGCCGGTCGCTGCGTTCACTGACACGATCGACTGATCGGACGTAGTCCACGTGACGTCTGTGTTACCGACCGGATGACCCTGGCCGTCGACGCCACCCGGGTTCAGAAACAGCTGCGTCTGGAAGCCAACCGGGAGCGGCGCGCCGCGCGGCTGCACACTGATCGTTCCCTGCGGCGGAGGAGGGGGCGGCGGCTCGGCGGAATTGCACGCGCCGAATGTGTTCGCGGCGGGACCAAACCAGACGCCGTTCATCGCGCGCTGGAGTGACTTGCCGACGACGGTGATGTTGTCTTCCGCAACGCCGATGTCCACCGATGTCAGGCCGAGCGCAGGCCCCGCACCAGCGGCGAATGTGCCTTCATATGATTTGAACTCAACAACTTGACCCGATCCGTTCACGAGCGCCCAGCCGTCGGGGCCGTTCTGAATTCCGTTCACCGGAAAATCGAACCGCAAGACGCCCCGCGCGCCGCACGTAGCCGGGATCGTTCCGGTAAGACCCGTCGGAGCTCCATAGGGCATTCCGCCATTTCCGTCGTAGAGCACCAGTGTCCAGCCTTCGACCGAGGAGTTGGCATCGCCTTCGATTTCGATCGACTCGCCGGCGTCTGTGCCAGCGTTGTCGTAGTGAATTTCGGACACCGTTGTGGTGCTCGGCGTTATCGTCGCGGTGTTGACGATCAGCGTCGTCGTCGCCGATGCGGATCCACTCGCAGTTTGGACCGTGACGCCAATAGTGCTCGTGCCCCCGCCGACCGCTTGTGCAACTCCGGTGGCTGGATCGATCGTGACAGCGTCGTGGTTTGAGCTCGTCCAGGCCGCCGATGTTATATCGACGTTTTGCCCGTCCATCGTCGCGGTGGCGGTGAAATTCACTGTCGCGTCCTTCAGAACTGTCGACGCCAGTGGTGCGATCGCGACTGCGAGCTGATCCACCGGCGGAAGCGCGTCGGACGCGGTATTGCGAGGAGTGGGCGCGCCGGTACTGAAGTCGGCACTGTTGTCGTTGGTGTCCTGCTGACCGCCGCTTTTCCTAATTGCGGCCATCGTGTTGCTCGGCGCGGGAGTCGGGCCGCTTCCCTCGAAGCAATTGGCTGTGCTGCCAAAGCCGACAAAGTCGACGACGCTCGTGACGAACGGACAACCGATGCCGCTTAGGCCTGTTGTACTGCTTACGAGCGCGACCTTACCTGCCCCGGAAGCCATCGCAATGCCATTCCCCGCGCCCGTCGCGTCAGGAGTCGGAAGCGATGTGGTGCCACCAGCTCCCTGAGCTTCCTGAACGAGGTAGTACCTGCCCGGACCGACTTTCCCAGTGAGCATCGTCACCTGCCAGCTCGTGCCGGTCGTCGACGCGTACTGCACCGACGAGCCGCTGAGGTCCACGCTATCGGTGCCGCCGTTATATAGCTCGATGAAGTCGTTCTTGTAGGTAGCGCCGCTGTTACCGCCGCCGCCGTATACCTGACTGATGACGACCCTCGATCCCGCCAGTGGAACCGACGTGACTGACCTGGGAGCCACATGAAAAGGGACGACCGAAGTCGGGCCGGTGGAGTTGTCGCCGCAGGAGATGATTCCGGCGGCGAGGAAGACGACGAATACAGAGCGTGCCAGCTGCGGTCGCATGCGGGATTTTTCCGGGGAGCTTACGGTTGGATGCGCTGCAAAAGCCGAGGTTCTGGCGAGGAATTTCCGACAGCGCGGTGCTGGCCCGAAGGTAATAATCGGACCGGCCAAGCGCGAGAGCGAGCTAGGCGATGATTCTGTCGACTCGAATCGGCAGATCGCGAATCCGTTTGCCGGTGGCGTGAAACACGGCGTTGGCGATCGACGCTGCCACTCCGGTTATTCCGATCTCTCCGACGCCCTTTGCGCCGATCGTGCTCACGACGGGATCGTTCTCCGTGACGAAGCTCACGTCGATCGTTCCCACGTCAGCGTTAACCGGAACGAAATATTCCGCGAGCTCGGCGTTCACATAGCGTCCCGAGCGCGGGTCGATATGCGTCTCTTCGTGCAACGCCATGCTGATTCCCCAGACCACCCCGCCGATGATCTGACTCCGCGCTGTCTTCTCGTTCAGTATCCTCCCCACTCCGTGCGCGGCCACAACGCGCGGCACGCGAACGAGCCCGAGCTCCGGATCGACTCGCACTTCCGTGAAGACCGCGCCGAACGAATGCGTCGAATACCGTTGCGCTTCCTCGTTAGCGTGAGAGGATAGAGTGACTTCGACCGGTTGTCCACCCGCGCGCTTGATGGCGTTGGCGTAGGATTCGTCGGGGCGTGTCATTGCATCCAGCTTCTTCTTCAACGCCAATCCAGCGTCGTGGACAGCACTTCCGGTAGACGCCGCCGTGACTGAGCCTGTCGAAGCCGGATTCTCGGGCATGTCCGTCACGCCGAGCTCGAAGCGAACGCGCTCTACGGGAACACCGATGGCGTCGGCGGCAACCTGCGACATCGACGTGTACGTTCCGCACCCGATTTCCTGAGACCCCGCGCGCACGACTACGGATCCGTCAGGATTCATCCGTGCCATCGCACTGGCGCCGCTTCGTCGAGCGGGATAAGTCGCCGTCGCCATTCCCCAACCCACGAGCCATCGTCCATCGCGCATCGATCGTGGCGCCGGCGATCTCTTCGCCCATCCAAAACGCTCGGCCGCCAGCGCGTAGCATGCGCGCAACGATTTACTCGACCACGGCTTGCCGCTCTCGGGATCGCGATCGGCGTAGTTCTTGAGCCGGAGCTGCACCGGATCCATCGAGAGCGCGTACGCGAGCTCGTCCATCGCGCTCTCGAGCGCGTACGTCCCCGTGGATTCGCCGGGCGCGCGTGTGAAGGTCGGGGAGCCGACGTTCAACCGAATGAGATCGTATTCCGTTTCGACGTTTGGGCACGCGTAGAGCAGACGCGTCTGATTCGTTGCGGGCTCAACCCAATCCTCGATCGTCGAGGTGTTGGATGTGCTCGCATGCCGGATTGCGGTGAGGCTTCCGTCGCGAGTAGCGCCAAGTGAAATCCTCTGAATGGTGCGTGGCCGTCCGCCGACCGGGCCGAACTGCTGTCGGCGCGTCAGCATCAGCTTCACCGGACGCCCGACAGCTCGAGCACCCATTGCGGAGAGAATTTCGTGCGACCACGCGCCACCTTTGCTTCCGAATCCGCCGCCAGTGAAATAACTCACGACCCGCACGGCGTCTGGCTGCAGTCCGAACGCGCGCGCGACAGTATTGCGCACGCTGAAGATTCCCTGGGTCGATGTGTAGAGCGTGAGATGGTCGCCTTCCCAGATTGCGACGGTGTTGTGCACCTCCATCGGATTGTGGTTCTCGAGCGGGGTGGTGTACGCGTGCTCGACGCGCGTCGCGGCAGCGCGCAGTCCGGCGTCGACGTCGCCGCGTTTCACCGTACGTTCTCCGCCGAGCGGATGCACTGATTCGGGCGGGTTCTTCATCGCACTCGACATATCGAGAACGGGAGACTGTATGTCGTAACGGGCCTTGACGAGAAGAGCCGCCTCCATCGCGGCCTCGATGGTGTCCGCAACGACGAGCCCGATCGGCTGGCCGTTGTAGTGGACTTCGGTGTTCTGGAGCACGGTTGGAATCCGCATCCGCCTTCCGCTTCCCGCTTCGCGCTTCCCGCTTCCCACTGCGGCCGGCACCGTGACCCTCGGCGCATTAAACGGCGTCAGAACCGCACGAACACCTGCGACGCGCAACGCACTCGATGCATCCATCGACACGATGCGCCCTTTGGGAATCGAGCTCGTCACAATCACGGCGTGCGCGACGCCCGCCACCGGAATCTCGGCGGCGTATCGCGCTCCGCCCGTAACCTTGAGTCGGCCGTCGACGCGATCGATCGGTTCCCCCAACGAACCGGGCGGAGTTCTCGCTGTCATGCGACGACCTCCGACAGTGCGCGTTCCAGCGTGCGGCGCGCGAGCGTCACCTTGAATGCGTTGTCCTTTCGCGGATGCGCATCCGCGAGCGCTACCGCGGATGCCGCCTGAAACGTCGCGAGTGTCGCGGGCTTGCCGACGAGTGCTCGCTCGGCCGCCTGCGACCGCCACGGTTTTGTACCGACGCCGCCAAGCGCGATTCGCACATTCCTGATCGTCCCCGACCGGACATCGAGTGCGACGGCCGCCGATGCGAGCGCGAATGCGAAGCTCGCGCGGTCCCTCACCTTGAGATATAGAGATCGGCGAGCGAAGGGCAGCGCTGGTAAATCGACGGCAGTTATAAGATCGCCGGGCTGGAGCACGTTCTCGCGCTCTGGATGCTGTCCCGGAACAACGTGAAATGTGGTGAACGGAATCGTGCGGTCGCCCCCGTGCCCTCGCACGTGCACGATCGCGTCGAGCGCAGTCAGCGCCACGGCGAGATCGGAGGGATGCGTCGCGATGCACTTGTCGCTTGTGCCGAGTATCGCGTGCGTGCGACTGATGCCAACGAGCGCCGAACATCCAGAGCCCGGCTCGCGCTTGTTGCACGCCGTCGCGACGTCCCGGAAATACGGACAGCGCGTACGCTGAAGAATGTTCCCGCCGATCGTCGCCATGTTTCGGACCTGTCCGGACGCGGCGAGCAGCAACGACTGACTGACGAGCGGATACCGCTCTTTCACCGTCGCGTCCCAGGCGACGTCGCTCATGCGCGCCAGCGCGCCGAGTCGAAGACCACCCGTCGGCAGCTCTGTCACCGCAGAGAGAGCGGAATCATTGGCGCCGAGCGTGTTGATGTCCACTACCAGGGACGGCCGTTCGACGTCGAGCTTCATCAGGTCGATGAGGGTCGTACCACCAGCGACGAACCGCGCAGGGCGCAGCGATCCGGCGCCTGTGCTCACCGCGTCGTCGACTGATGACGCGCGACGATACTCGAAGTTGATCATTCGCCCGTCCCGCGCGGCTCGTTCCCACGCACCGACTGCACAGCAGCAACAATCCCCGGGTAGGCGCCGCATCGGCAAATGTTGCCGCTCATCGCCTCCCTGACGTCGTCGTCCGACGGGCCCCACGGCTCGCGCAGCACTGCGGTCGCTGACATGATCTGGCCGCAGGTGCAGTAGCCGCACTGAAAGCCATCGTGAGTGATGAACGCCTGCTGCATTGGATCCAGTGTCTCACCTTTGGCAAGACCCTCGATCGTGGTGATGCGGCGGCCCTGCTGCATCACAGCGAAGGTCATGCACGACAGCACACGCTTTCCGTCCACGTGCACCGTGCACGCTCCACACTGGCCATGATCGCAACCTTTCTTCGTGCCGGTGAGTCCCGCGTATTCGCGGAGCGCATCGAGCAGCGTCACCCGCGGCTCGATCTCGACCACCACGTCCTTTCCGTTGACGTTCAGTGTGACTGGATGCGGCGCGCCCTCCGCCGGCGTTGCTTCGAGCGAACGCACGACTGCCTGGGCTCGTCTCGGGCTCAGCGCTATTGCCAGCAAAGCCGCGGCAGCCAGTGCGGCCTGCACGAACTCGCGCCGGCTGGTCATTAGCGTCGCGTGCTCTGGATCAGAAACAGGTAAGCGGGAGGCGGGAAGCGGGAAGCGCGATCTTTCCGGATCCGCCGCTACCGAGCTCTGTGGAATCGCATCGACACCGCTGACGTATCGCCAGCGGATTGTGCCGGATGAATCGACGACGAAGAGCGCGGTCGTGTCTTCGACACCGAAAAGGCTGGCGATCTCCGGACGCCGCTCCGAGAGGATCCGGAGCGCGCCTTGCGCGTCCCCACCGACAGAATACATCCCGGCGAGCTCCTCGCTCACGGGATCCCAGTGCGGCGATGCAACTATCACGAGGACCGTCGATCCCCGCAGGTCCGAAAGCTTTAGCGAATCGCCGACCGGTTCCGCGAGTAGGAATTCGGGGGCGGGATCGCCGATGCCGAGGACGGGTGAAGAGCTATGCATTGTTCTCCGCCGAATACCAACAAAAACCCTGAGCTGGCGCTGCAAGAGGCGTGCTGATTGCAGTGCATTGGGCGAGAGTCCTCTTCATCGCCAAGAAGGAGGTATCCTGGCGCTCGCAATCCTGGTCGCTCGCCTCGGTGTTTCCCTATGAAGCACTGGCAAGAGACATCGCGCATCCTGCAGATGCTCCCGCAACTCGTCGAGAGCGGACGCACAGCTGCCATAGCTACCGTGATTCGCATCGAGGGCTCCGCCTACCGGCGGCCCGGTGCCAAGATGCTCGTCACCGACGATGGGGCGATGCTTGGCAGCGTCAGCGGCGGGTGTCTCGAGGCCGACGTGCGCGAAGTCGCACTCTCCGTGATTGAGAGCGGCCCGGCGCAACTGCTCCACTACGACACCGGCACCGATTACCAGCTTCCCTATGGCCTCGGACTCGGCTGCAACGGATCGGTGGACATCTTCGTGCAACCCGCCACAACGCGCGATCTTCTCGCGACCTCCAGGGCTGTAACGCGGCTTTTGGCGGGAGACGACCGGTTCGCGATCTGCACCGTGATCCGCGGGCCGCGCGCAATCGGCCGCGCAGTGGTGGTGACGCCTCGGGGGAAGGTGGTTGGGTCGACGGGAGATTCAAATCTCGACCAACGCATCGCGACGCGCGCTAGTGATCTACTCGAAGGTGACGACTCGCACCTGCAGGATTTTGGAGCATACGAGATTTTCGTCGATCTACAGGTGCCACCGCCATCGCTCGTCGTGTTCGGCGCCGGCGAGGATACTCACCCGCTGGTCAGATGCGCGATCGACGTTGGCTTTCGCGTCACCGTCGTCGACCACCGTCCGGCGTATCTCTCGGCCGACAACTACTCCCCTGAAATTCGCCTCATCGAGGCACGCGCGACCGTGCCAGAGATCCCCGATCTTCCGCTCGGTCCACGAACTTATGCCGTCGTCAAAACCCACTCCCTCGAGCACGACCGCAACTGGGTGTCGCGATTGCTCGAGAGTGACGTGCCTTACATCGGGATTCTGGGGCCGCGTACACGCACCGACGAAATATTGCGCGAGCTCCGCAAGGAAAACGACGAGCGCATCTTCGGACCGGTGGGACTCGACCTGGGCGCCGAAGGACCGGAACAGATCGCTGTGAGCATCGTGGCGGAGCTGCTCGCGCAGATTGCGAGTCGCGAACCGATGCACCTCCGCCACAAAGAAGGCGCCGTCCATGCCGGCTGAGAGGACCGGAGCAGTCGCCGGTGTCTTACTGGCTGGTGGACCATCCAGCCGCATGGGAACGAACAAGCTCCTGTTGGACATCGATGGCGAGACGCTCGTGCGTGGCGCGGTGCGGAGAGCTATCGCCGCCGGATTGAATCCAGTCATCGTCGTGCTCGGCCACGAGGCCGAGCGTATCGAACGAGAGTTGGATGGACTCGGGCCAGTTTGTCGTACTGTGGTGAACGCCGACTATGCGCGGGGCATCAACTCTTCTCTCAAAACCGGCATCGCAGCCCTGCCGACAACAGTCGACGCGGTGGTCGTGATGCTTGCCGACATGCCTTTTGTCACGAGTGAGATGATCGCATCACTCATAGAGCGCTATCGGGCAAGAGGCCGGACGCCGCTCGTGATCTCGGACTACGAAGGCGTGAACGCTCCCCCGATGCTGTACGACCGGGCGCTTTTCCCGGAGCTGCAGACGATGGAAGGCGAAGGTTGCGGAAAAGTTGTGGTGCGCCGACATCGGAGCGAAGCGGAAGTGCTCGCTTGGCCCGCCACCGCGCTCGCCGATCTCGATGTCCCCGCCGACTACAACCAGTTCACGTCGCGTCGCACTTCACATACAATAGCGTCGTTCCGATAAATCCCAGACGGCCGTGACAAAGGTCGGAACGCGTGTAAGATACTCAGCTCATGCCCATTACTCGACGCGAAGCACTTCGCGAGCTGAGCGCGCTGTTCGCCCTCCCATTCATTCGATGGCCCGATCGACTCGCAGATCCGCTCGCGGGTACGATCGCCGAGTATCAAGCCGGTCGTGCACGCGGTGATTGGAGCGCGGCGCAAGTAACGAAGGAAGCGCTCGACCGCTGCAACGCGTGGAACTCAAAGCTCCACAACGTCGACGAGCTGTCGAAAACGGCACTCGATGAAGCCCGCGCATCCGACGCACGCCTGCGTCGCCGTGCGCTGCGTGGACCTCTCGACGGCGTTCCAGTGTTCGCGAAAGCTATCTATGACATGAACGGACTCTCAACGACCGCATCGAACGCGGAGTGGGCGCGGCTATTTCCTGAGCCCGTTCGTCGCGATTCGAGCGAAGTCGCGCGCATGCGCTCGGCCGGCGCGATCGTGCTCGGCAAAACAGCCGCGGACGATTTTGCGTATCACGGCAACGGCACCAGCTCTCTGTCCGGACAGGTGCGGAATCCGTACGACCCGACCGGCACGAAGACTCCGGGCGGCTCGAGTGCCGGCTCCGCGGTTTCGGTCGCATGTGGCATCGCGTTCGCCGCGCTCGGCACCGACGACGGCGGTTCCAATCGCATACCCGCGCAGTTCTGCGGCGTGGTTGGTATGAAGCCGACGTTCGGACTCGTCCCGCGCACCGGCGTGATCCCGACCTGGCCGTACCTCGACACCCACGGTCCGCTTGCGCGATACGTCGCCGACGCCGCGCTCCTGCTCGATGCGATCGCGGGCCCGGATTCATCCGACGGTCTCGCTCTGCGCACTTTGTGGAGACGGGGACAGCTCGGGCACCTGAGCGATGGCGCTCTCCAAAACGCGCGACTCGGCCTCGTCGAAGCGCACGTGCCGCGGATACAGATGACGGCCGAGTCGGTGTCAGTATTCGATCGCGCGGTTGCTGACATCAAATCGATGGGCGCGATCGTCGAGCTTTACTCGCCGCCGGTCACTCGCGTTAACGTTCGCAGTTTGTTCGCCGAGTCGGCGAAAGCGCGCGGCGATCTCGCACCGAACCCGGATGCGCCGGCGCCAACTGCTAACGCGTTGTTCAGATACTTCGAGAGACACGGCGGGGATGCACGCCGGGATGTCGAGCGCGGACTCGCTCCATATCGCACATTCTACGACGTGCTCCCAAAGGAGTGGAGCGAGATGCAGAAGCTCATGGTACAGCCGTACGAGGACGACGCCGTCGGCTTATCCTTCGCGCGCTCACGTGCGAAGTTGGTCGCGCAGCTCGCGGAAACTTTTCGCGCGCAACGTCTCGACGCGATGATCTATCCGACGATGCCCTTTCCGGCGCCGCGCGTGGTAGATCCCTGGCCAGACATCAGGACGACGCTGGGCTACGGCAACTGGCTCGGACTCCCGGAAGTCTCGGTGCCGAGCGGAATGGGAGCGGACGGAATGCCGGCGGGAAACATCTCCTTTGTGGGACTTCCGGGAAGCGATGCGCGTCTGCTGGCGCTCGCGCATTCGTACGAGCGACATTCACGTCGGTTCGTTCCGCCTCCGCGCCCGGCATAAATACCAAAGGGAGACATCGAAGATGAGAATGAATTTCCATCGCACCGTTCCCCTGATGTTCACGGCGTTCACCCTGTTCTCTTCGGCGGCGTGGGCGCAAAAACCGGCCGCGTTCGGCACTTGCACACCGGCGAGTGAGCGCGCTGGCCGCGTCTTTGGCTGTTTCATTATCGCCGAGCAGAAGCTCGGCCGACTTGGCGATTCCGCAATGTTCTGGCACGTCACGCGCTTTCCGTCTCGAAAATTGGCGGACGCCGCTAACGACGGTGGAACGGTGATCGAGGCGTATGGCCAGGCGTGGCTGCTGAACATCGCCGGTCCGACGTGGCGTTCCGCTCGGGGCGTGCACGTCGCGGCGATCGGCCCACTCCCGATCAACCCGCAGATCGAATATTCCGCCCTCTATATGGAAGGCAGCATGCGTCCTGGAATGAAATCGGCAATTCACCGCCACTCGGGACCCGAGGCGTGGTACACTCTCAGCGGTGAGACCTGTCTCGAGACCCCTAAGGGAACGCAGGTTGGCCGAGCGACAACGGCCTTTGCGCGAGATGATCGCCAGAACATCGAGGCGCTTAAAGTATAGCCACGCCCGTGAAACCGATGCCTCAGCGTTGCGTATGGCCAATGTCCTGTAAGACGAGGAAGCATGCAAGGCAATCGTGACGGGCGCCTGATGTCGCTCGGCGTACTCCTGCTGGTGGCCGGTTTCTTCGGACATTTCTTTGCGGCGCGAGCGATTGGTGGTACCTACATCGCGTGGCGCGATCACATGGTCGGATTCGTCGGCATTACACTCCTGTCAGCCGTGATTGCAGGAGCATTGGGGTGGCGTTTTTGGAAGGGGCGGACAGACATCACGGTACTGATCGTCGGCGTGATCGGATTTGCCCTTGGCCTCGTCGTGTTCATAAACCCGCCACACTAGGCGGGCGGCATTTCTACACGCGCCACAAAACGCGATCGCTATTCGTAACGCCGATACAAAGAAAGCAGAGCAGTCGACGGCTACGCGCGATCTCCTCGCATTCCCACCGCGCCCGGCGCAATGTCCTGGCTTATGCCACTGTCGTCCTGGGGAATGTTGTTCTCACGCAGGAGCCGAGAGAAAAAAACGAGATTGCGCGTCATCGTCCTGGCCATCGAGGCCGTCGACTTCTGATCCCGAAACTTTTTCAGAAGCGATTCTTTCGTTTCACCGGTATAGTCACCGAGGTACGAGATCGAGCACGCCGGCGGCAGCGTCACGCCGTTCCAGATCAGGAAGTTCGCGAGATTTCCGATGATGTTTTCCGCGCCATCCTCCGCGCCCGTTATCACCATCCCACCAACCTTGTTCGCGAGCTCGGACTTGCCGGTCTCGAGTAGCTCGTCGTTCAGAGCGTCCATCCTCTCGATTACGCGCTGGATAAGCGAAGACTGATTGCCCCACCAGATTGGCGTCGCAAAGATTATGATGTCGGCCGCCAACAGCTTCTTCAGAATTCCAGGCCATTCGTCGCCACTGCCCATATCGCTCTCGACACCGGGCTTGATGTTGAATTCGACCAGTCTGACGACCTCGCTCTGGACGTTGTAGCGTCGGAACGCCTCCATCACCAGCTCGCACAGGACTTCGGTGTGCGAGAACTCCCCCGCGGGAGTTTTCAGCGTGCCAAGCAGAAAGATCGCCTTGAGTTTTGCACCGGCGGGATCCAGCAACCGATTGGCAGCGCTCATTACTTCTCCATTCAAACAGTTGGGCCGGCGTTCCGACGGCGAATATTCCATCGCCCTAGTGCCACGAACGCCCAGATCGCTTCAACTATGCCAAATGGCCATGCGCCCTGAAGAAAGCCGTAAACCGATGCCATCGCGCAAGCCACAGCGAACGCCAGAATAAACCAGTGACTACGATGCTCGAGTGCGTAAAAGACAAGCATCGCGCTCACGGCAACCAGGCCGAATAGGGTTAAGCCACTCACAGGTTTGAGCCGCCGGACAAGGCTTTTCGTTTCCTGACTGGACCGGCGTCAGGTAGCGCAGTGCCGGTCGAGCCGCCAATCCCAGAACATTACCGTCGCGGCGCCGAGAGCGCCGGTCAGCGCGCCGACCGTTGACATCGGGCCCGATGTCTCGAGCCCGAAAAAGAGGATGGCCAACGCGATCATGCCGACGATGAGAGGCGCGCTCTGGCGGTGAAGCGTGCGCGAGCGAAGCAGCGTCCAGACCACGAGGATTGCAAACAGCGATTCTGCCGGAAAGATCAATCGATCGTTCCGGAGGAAGCCGAGGCCGAGTGCTGAGAGGCCAGTGACGATAGCGGGAACGCTTACGCAGCATAGCACGCAAGCGAGAACGCCCGCGCCGCCGACTACGTGCGCTGCGCCGCCATCGAGAGTTGGGAGCCGTCGCCCGCTCATGCGGCCGGCCTCGGGCGCGACGCGGGCTTCTTCGCCAGAGTGACAAACCGCGGTGAGACTTCGGGCGGCGTCAGGAACGAACGGAGCTGGTCGAGCCGGGCGCGGTTGACGCGACAGTATATCTGCCGGCCCCGCCGCGCGCGCTCGATCAGCCCGGCTCGGTCGAGCTCCTTGAGGTGGTGCGACAACGTCGAGGCGTCGATGTCCAGCGACTCGCCGATGGAGCCGACATTGCAGCTCGCGGCGTCGAGCGTGCAATTGGCCGCGCGATCACCGGAGCAACAAGCCATCTCCCGCTTCAGAAGCGTGCTGACGATAGCGACCCGATGCGGACTCCCGAGCGCTTTGAAAATCTCACCGAGATCCTGCAGTTGCCGTTTTGATGGCATCAGACGACGCTCCGTACGGGTCGTGGTGGAAGTTTGATAACTTGACAACCATCAAACTATTGAATAGGGTCAGGAAACACAAGCAGGAGACCCGATTTATGAGTGGAGCGCAACCGCCCGGCGGCGATCGTCGGCAAAATACTGGGTCCCAATACAGCGAAAGCCCTCCTGATCGCACTTGGTGCTCTCTCCCATCTAGCGTACGGCGGATTCTGGGGCGGCGTCCTGGCTCTCGCCGTGTCAAGGGTGACTGTCTGGAAAGGCCTCGGCCTCGGCGTCGCCCTCTGGCTGCTTATGCAGTTGGTGGTCTTACCCTTCCTCGGTTGGGGATTCTTGGCGCAGGAATAAATCCCAAGATCGCGGTCGCCACGCTCGTCCTGCATCTTGTCTACGGTGCGAGCTATGGCGCCCTCATGGATCGCAAGGGGAATTAAACCACAGTGACGCGAGCGATACTCTGGCCGGGCTAAGCGCCCCGGGTGCTAGCTTCGGCTCTCGCCGAGGCGGCGCGCTTGCTCAACGGCACGAATGCCGGCACTTCCCGACGATAACGCAAGTATTCCTCGCCGTGCACAGCGACCAGGTCGCGCTCCTCGAGCTGCACCGCGATCAGGATGTAGCCGGTGGTAGCGATGCTGAACAGCAGATGTCCGGCGCTCATGAATGGCGTCGCCCAGAACGCGATCAGAAAGCCGACCATAAGTGGATGGCGCACGATCCGGTAGAACGCCGGCATGCGGAACTCATCCGCCGACGATGCGCGTCCGGTCGCGTTGAGCCATACCTGCTTAAGCCCAAACAAGTCGAAGTGGCCGATCATGAACGTCGAGAGAAGCACGATTGCCCAGCCGAGGGCGAAGAGCGCCCACAATACGGCAACGCCGGTCGCTGCGCTGACGTTCCAGATCGCGCTCGGCACCGGGCGCCACAGCGCGTAGAGGAGCAGCAATATCACGCTCGCGCACAATACGTAGGTGCTTCGCTCGATGGGCTCCGGAATGAAGCGCGTAAGCCAGCGCTTAAATCCACGCCGAGCCATGCCGCTGTGTTGAACGGCGAAGAGCGTAAGAAGTACCGCATCGATGATGAGCGCCGTCCACGTTCCCACCACCCGGCCCGAGTCAACCGACTTGGGGACGACGAAATTGCCGACGAAGCCTATCGCGTAGACGAAGCTCACGAGGAACAGGGCGTAGGCGATGATGCCGTAAATGAAGGCGAGAGTTTTACTCACGAGTGTCTCCGCGTGAAGGTTGAAAAGTCGGGGTATCCGTATTTGACACTAGCGCTCCGAACGTCGCGCTTTCTTTTCCTTTGACTCGAGCCATCGATCGATAGCCGTCAGCAGCTCCTTGTGGCCGTGGGTCACGCCGGACAATCGCTCGAGAATGATTCCTTCATTGACCGTGATGATCAGCGTGACCCACGCCTCGCTCGAGAACTCGCCGTCATCCAGATCGTAACGCGATACGGCCTCGCGTACGGCAGCACGCATAGCATCGCGCCAGGCGTCAAGCACACGCGCGACGCGCGCACGGTACTCAGGGCGGTTCCATGCGATCGCCTGCAGCTCCCACCAGATCTTCTGATATGGGCGGTCTTCATCGAGATAGCGCATCGCGCGTCGCCACTTTTCGATGTAGGGACCGGGGGCTGAGTACATCGCCCGCTGTCGCGCGATCAGATTTTTTGTGAATCGCTCCAGTACTTGGAGGAATAGCTCCTCCATCGACCCGAAGTAGTAGTGAACGAGGCCCAGATTGGCCCCGGCCTCCTCCGCAAGCTTGCGAGTAGTGATTCCTGCGTAGCCGACCTCCACCAGCAGTCGCTCGGCGGCGTCGAGCAAGCGTTGCTCTGTACTTTCTCGTTCCGTGACAGGTACGGCGGCTAGAGAGCGCAGGGACATGGCGGTGCGAAAAACCAGATTTAGTCGATTGTCTTAGTCAATCGTATAACTTTGGCCGCGCGCTGTCAACAGGCCCCTCAGGATCGGGTGGTCGTCTCTACCGCGATTCACATCCAGCGTCGGTGCCTTGACCCCATGAGTAGCCAGAGACTGATCGTGACGGTGTTAAACCATCACCGCGCCCCCCGAGACATCGAGGATCACGCCGGTCATCCACGCTGATTCGTCGGACGCGAGAAAGCACGCGGCCGCCGCGACATCCTCCGGCGTTCCCAGTCTCCGCAGCGGATGCATCTGAATCATTGATTCCTTCTGCGCGGCCGGGATTACTTCCTCATTTCGTCGAGTGAGAATCGTCTCCGGGGCGATGCAGTTGACGCACACGCCGAAGGGTCCCACCTGGGTTGCCAGGTGTTGCGTCAGCATTTGGATTCCGGCTTTGGCGGCGGCGTAGGGAATCGGCGATTGTGGATGCGGTCGGCGCGCCGCTGCCGACGACATCGTGATGATATTCCCTGCCCGCCGCTCTTTCATGCCCGGCAGAATGCTCTTGATGGTCAGGAACGTCGCCGTCAGGTTTCCTTCCACCGAAGCGCGCCACCCATCCTCGGTGATTTCTTCTATCGGCCCGGGTTTGGTGGGACTCCCGCCGGCGTTGGCGACGAGAATCTCGATCGGTCCGAGCTCTTCCTCTATTCGGCGGCGGATGGCTTCGATGTCAGAGAATTTGGTGACGTCGCCAGTGACCGGGAGTGATACACCGCCCTCACCCTTGATTTGGGCGTGCACAGACGCGAGCGCGTCGCGATCTCTCCCATGCACCACGACCTTCGCGCCTTCGCGCGCGAAGGCCTTTGCGATCGCCTCACCGATGCCGCGCGAGCTGCCTGTCACCAAGGCGACTCTATTCTCGAGTCGCCGCAACTGTGTCACCGCGCGCTTGCTCCCCGTGCGAACCGGTCTCGATCGCCCGTGGCAAGCCTGGCGCCAATGAAAGCGCCGACGATCGCCAATCCGATTACAACGGATATCGCCGCGACCCAGCCGATCTTCGTCGTCATCACGAACAGGACGCCGAGCGTCGCCAGGTTGAGCGCGAACAGCGTTGCCCACGGTCTGGGATTCAAGATCACCCGTGAGAGCTCCGCCGGTACTGAACCAGTCGCAGTTCCCGCCGCCGCCTGCATTGCGCGCCGATGCCTTCCCCCAACGATAGCCGCGGCGATCCAGATGATGATGAGCGTCACCAGGCCAACCGTAACGAATGGATAAGGACCCCTCCACCTCATCGAGGCCATGACGAAGCCGCTCAATATCAAGAGAACACCTGCCGCCGGCATCATCGGTTTCGCGGCGTCGAGCATGCCGAGCCACACTCTGACGTTCGCCATGTCGGTCGCCTTGCGCAGCGCCGGACCAGCGCGCGAGTAGATCACGAAAAACCCCGCGATGGCGATGAGTCCGAGGAAGTGCACCACCAACGCCAATTCGTACCAACCCATGAGACCTCCGAATAAAGTCGCTGAGAAATACTATGCAGATACTTTAACGATCTCAAGTATTGAGCGGTTTCAACCTTTGGGTGGACTAGTGGGTTCCCCTGTACATACCTTTCAGAATGGCCAAGAAGACGGCTGAGTCAAAGCGGGCGGTCGCAGCCGAGGTGTGGCGCCGGCTATTTCAGTTCTTCATGCATACGAGGCCGCAGCGCGATCGCGTCCTGGCAGAGCTTGAGCTGACGCCGAACGACATGCGCGCGCTCTCGGCGCTCGACACCAAAGAAGGGCGGACGATGCGCTCTCTCGCCGACGAGTGGGGTTGCGACGCCTCGAACGCCACCTGGATCATCGATCGACTCGAGCAGCTCGGCTTCGCTGAGCGACGGAGCAAGCCCGGGGACCGGCGTGTGAAGCTGGTGATGCTCACGGATCGGGGGGCGAAGAATCTTCTGCGTGCGGTAGACAAAATGTGGCAGCTGCCGCCCGAGCTCCTCGAGCTCAGTCGAAAGGAGCTCGAGGCTCTGCGGAAAGTTCTGCTCAAGTTGCCGACGACATCGCGCCCATTCGGCCCGACCGGAAAGTAGGATGAGCGAGGGGTCGATTATGCTCTGGCGCCGACTCGACAATCCTACTCGGACTTCTTTGGCCAGGTGCCGCTTTTGACATGTTGCTCCGCGTCGGCTTTGCGCTGCGCGCTGGCCCCGACCGCGCGATCGACGACGGGTCGCCGTAAAAGGCGCGCAGGATTCCGCTGAAGATCAGCGCGTGCATCCGGGAGGGCTTGAGCAGAACGTCGTCGTCCCGTTTCGCGATCTCGAACTTCTCTTCGTCTCCCTCGAGCAGGAATAGTTGCATTGCCGCCACCGCCTTCTCAGTGTTCTGCGGCGCGGTCAACTGCTCGTAGAGCTCTGGCTCGATGTGTGGAGTAGGGCGTCGATTCATCGTAGACGGAAAAAACGTTTGCGAATTTAGGACGTGTCCCCGCAATCCGCAGATGTTTGCCGACGGTCGGGATACGTTACCCTAAGCAACGGCTTCACCCCACCTGGGCACGCGGGAGCTACCCTTTCCTGGTGTACTGCGTCGACATTATGGATGATGAGATGAGGACAAGCCGATGAGAGGCAAAGGCATTACCTACGACACCGGCTTTCTTAGCGCCGGCACGACCACACACGAACCGTTCGATCCAGAGGTCGTGCGCCGTGAGATGCGTGTCATCCGCGACGATCTGCATTGCACCGCAGTGCGCATCACCGGCGGTGATCCCAACCGACTTGAGATCGCCGCCATCCACGCCGCCGACGCCGGCCTCGATGTTTGGTTCTGTCCGTTCACCAACGGCCTCACGCAGAGCGAGCTTCTCGACCTCCTCGCCGACTGCGCCGTATGCGCCGAGCGGGTGCGACAAAAAGGCGCGGAGGTCGTCTTCCTCACCGGATCCGAGGTGAGCCTCTTCACGGTCGGCTTCTTCCCCGGTGACACGCTCGAGGAGCGGCTTGCGCTGATCACCGATCCGCTGCGCGTGCGTGCGCTGATCCCGGAGGTACGCTCGCGCATGAAGGACTTTCTGCGCCAGGCCGTCGAACTCGTGCGCGCGCGCTTCGGCGGAAAGGTGAGCTACGCCTCGCTGCCACACGAAGGAGTCGACTGGTCGACGTTCGACATCATCGCTACCGACGCCGGTTATCGAACTAAGGAGACCGCTTCGCGCTTCGGCGACACCATCCGCGCGTTCGTCGCGCACGGTCGCGGATTGGGCAAGCCCGTCGCGATCACTGAGTTCGGATGCCCGCCCTATCGCGGCGCCGCCGAAGTCGGGGGCAGCGAGCTCTCGATGATCGAATGGGGCGACGACGGGCGACCGGTTCGGCTCCATGACGACTTTGTGCGCGACGAAAACGAGCAGGCCACGTATCTGCGCGAGGTGCTGGAGGTCTTCGATGCGGAAGGCGTCGACAGCGCGTTCGTGTACACATTCGCGCGCTACGATCTGCCGCATCGCAATACCGCGGGCGAGGACTTCGACCTCGCGAGCCGCGGCATCGTCAAGGTACTCGACGGCCGTAGCGGTTCAGGCCCTACGCGCTACCCCGACATGCCGTGGGAGCCGAAAGCGGCGTTCGACACGCTTGCCGACTTCTACCGCGGCTGACGCGCTGACCGGCGGGATCACCAAGCAGAATCCAACGCAATTGTGGCACGCTGGACACCCTCCCCTTGCGTATGCTATTCTGTAGTATACGACCTGCTATTATACTTAGACCTTGAAAGATAGCCTGCTGAATATAAAGGCTGGACACGAGGAATAGCTGCACCAAACACCCACGAAGGATCGCCACCATGAAGGCCCAAACGAAGGAAAACACAAAGAAGGGATTGAGCACGCCGGTTGGTGCTGCCTTGATTGAAGCGCTCACCGAAGCGGTAGCGTTCGGGGCCGGCACCAAGACAGGTGCCACCGTAAAAACAATTTCAGTTCGTCGCTGCACCGCGGCGCCTGCGCCTAAGTACCACGCAAAGGCGATCGCGAAGTTGAGAAAGCAGCTGCACATGTCCCAACCGCTTTTTGCTGACGTGCTGAATGTTAGTCCGGCCGCGGTGAAAGCTTGGGAACAGGGCCAGAACGAACCAGGTGGGGCCGCCTTGCGTTTACTTCAAATTGTGGAGGCCCACCCCGAGGTGATCCTGGAGCAAGTGCGCTCCGTCGCCTGACGGCCGCGAAGTCCGCATCGTTTCGTACTTCGTCATCGACCGAGGTGCCAGTGGCGCATCTCGACACGCTTACGAGAAGGCCACTGGCAATCGACACGGACCCAGCTAATTCCCGGCCGGACGCGGTCGCGGCAGCGCCGTCGGCGGAAGAATGTTATTGAGGCGCATGTAATTCGCGAGCTGGCTGTAGTGATCCGCCAGATCGAGCGCGTGTCCGAGCACCATCCCCGCGCGCGACACCATCCTCGTATTCCCACCGTAGGTCATCGAGACCATGTCAGCGAGCTTTGCATCATCCACCTGGCCGATCGCCCGATCACAGAACGCAAACGATTCCTTGAGCTGCGCGACGAGTTTGTCCTTCGGCCACGTCGCCTTGACTGAATCCGCCGTCGTCGTGTCTTCGGCGGCGCGAGTTGCTTTCATCGCTCCAAAATTGTTGCAGAAGAAATAATTGTCGTCCGCGACGTGCGCTGCGATATACCCGATGCTCAGCTGCGCTGGTGTCGGTTTGTACGCGAACTTCGAGGCGGCAATGGAATCGAAAGCCTGCGCGATGTTGCGTTGCAGGCCAGTGATTCTGCCGCGGAACGACGCGGTGATCTGGTTCGCTGGTGGTGTGGTGGAATACTGCGCGGCGAGGCCGATCGGCGTCAGGACCGCGAGAAAAACGAAACGAGAGATCTTCATAGGACCCAGTAGGCTGGCGAGGGACCGATATAGTGGGCGCGGCGTCCGATTTCCGCAATCCTACTCGTCCTTGATGTATCCGATGCGCGGAGGCGGACCGATGGTTCCTCCAATCCGTAAGCCTTCGTGCCGCTTTCAGGCAGGAGGTATACCCTGGAAAGACCTGGGTTACCCCGTTTCAGAAAGACCCGGGTTACCCGCATCGCTGTGTCGCACTGCGTCACAATAGCGTCCCGAACATCTCCCTCCAGCGCCTCAGGACATGGCTAACCCCCCGGCAAATTTATTGCTGAGCTATCTCCCCAAATCCATTAGGGGGAAGTTATGCAGGGTACGATGGGGCGGGCGAACCTGGGCTTTATTGCGGCGATCGCGTTGATCGCGACTGGATGTGTCACCCTCCGACCTTACGATCCAGGCCCCGGGAAGCGCGTCGCGGTAAGCGTTCCGCAATCCATCTACCTCTCAGGTAGCGCCGTCAATCTCACGATATCGAACCTGAGTGAGGTCTCGCTGGCTTATCCCGACCGCTTTTGCACGACAGCCCTGCAGAAAAAAACCGGCACTGCGTGGATCACGGTCTCAGGCCCGGCCCTCCGCTGCTCTGCATCACGCGGCTTCCTCGATCCCGGTCAGACCGTCGTCTATCGATTCCCTCTTCCGAAGGACGTCGGCGCCGGGATGTACCGACTGACGCTACCGATGCCGCTGCCCGTGCCTGACGAGACCGTCACGGACGAAGCCGTTGCGAGCGAGACGATCGCCGGGCAGAAGGAGCTTCTCACGCCGGTGTTCCAGGTCGAGGGCCCGTCGTCGCGGTGACGTACCATCGCGCCTATACTCCGGCTACTCTCCGCTTGTACTCCGCAAGCGCGGCATCGAGCCGATCCCTCGCGGTGGTGTCGCCGGGAACGTTGTGCGAAGGATGGATGAACAGCTTTACACCACGCTCGCTTAGAATCTCGGCCACGGTCGTGATCGTCATCCACACCACCGCCACGAACGCCATCGTCGATACCGGGCCTACGTTGTCGACCTGATTTCTGACGGGAACCGACGAATCGCCGGGGGGCACGCGAGTATCGATGACGACATCCGCGATCTCGAACAGCGTACGCCCCGAAGGATGGCGCGACGCTGAGACCGCCTCCGCCGAACCGGTGGCGACGATCCGCATCCCCAGCTCCTTGGCCCGCAACGCTACGTCGATGTTGACGTTGTTGATGCCTGTATGTGAGAAGATCCAAACGGTGTCGCGCGCGTCGAAGGTATAAGACTTCATGATCGCGGTACCGTATCCCTCTGCCCTCTCGAGGAAAAGGAACTGGTGAATTCCCATCTCGCCGGTAACGCGCGTGAAGAAGCTCAGCGGAAGCTCGATCAGCGGATGGAAGCCGACGAACCCTCCGATACGCGGATACATCTCCTCGACCGGTATCGTCGCATGCCCGCATCCGAAGGTGTGCACCCACCGGTCGGCGGCGATCGAGTCGGCCATCAATTCTGCCGCGCGTCGAATTGCGGGAAGCTGCGAATTCTCAATGTCGTCCAGTACTCGACGCGTCGCCGAAAGCCATTGCTCGCTTAGTGTCATGTTGTCAATGAAGGTGATCGCCGCCTGCGTGCGAGGACGCCGAGGAGCACGGCCTGGATGATCAAAGCAGCTGGTACGATTGCAAAGGAGTCCCGCATCCCGTAGCGCGTCCCGACGAGCCCAGCCGCATACGGAAGCACCATCCCGCCGCACAGCGCCATCGCGATGCCGACGCTGAAGGCGGTGCCAGAGAGTGCGGCATAACGGTCGCCGATGAAGCCGAGCACTGTCGGAAACATCGCCGCGAAGCCGACGCCGAGCGCGAACGCGCCGATCGCAGCGACGCCGATGCCATGGGTAGTCAGCATCAGCAGTGCACCACCGAGGCCGACGGCGATGCACGTGTAGAGAACTGCGATTGCCGCGGCGCGCCGAAGGATGTAGCCGAGCGCGAATCGCGCGACGGTCATGCCCGTCCAGTAGAGCGAGAGAATGAGAAGCGCATTACGCGCCGGCGCGCCCAGTTCCTCGGTAACGAAAGTCGATGTCCAGCCGCCGACGGTGATCTCGTTGCCGCTCTCGAAAAAAAGAATGACTCCCATCAGCAACAGCAAAGGGTCGCGCAACAACTTGCCGGCCTGCGCGATTGGGAAACCCTGCGGCTGCTTCGGCGCCGGAAACGCCGCCACCGTTATCATCACGATCGGAATTAATAGCACCGCTCCAACACCGGCGAGCATCGCTGCCTGCGTGTAACGGTCGATCAGCATTCCCAGCACGAATGGAACTCCGACCGCACCGACGCCGAAGAACGCGCCAAGCAGATTGAGCTTTGCGCTTCGGTCCTCGACGCTGATGTCGGCAACGAGAGCATTCGTTCCACCGTTGATGATGCCGCCGCCAAACCCGGTGACGAGGACCGCCAGGCGCAACGTCGCCAGCGACGACGCGAACGCGATCCATTCCAGTCCAATCGCAACCATTACGGTCGCCGCCAGCAGAATTCCTTTGTACCCGTAACGATCGACCAGCGGGCCGAAGACGAGAGAGGCAGCGAGTATGCCGAACGACATCAGCAGGAAGAGAGAGCCAGCTTCTGCTTTGTCGATTCCGAAGCGCGCCATGATCGATGGCAGCACGGAGCCAAGCGTGGTGAAAACGATGCCGAAGGTGAGCAGCCCGAGGCATGCACATGCGAACAGAAAGCGCCGGGAGCTCAAGTCGAGATTCCTCCGTCGACCATCATTGCGAGTCTGCCGGCGCCGATCAATCCGGCATCACTACCGAGAGAGCTGACGACGAGCCTCACTTGTCGAATAGCGATCGGCTGCGCCCATCGCATGGCCTCTGTCTGAATGCGGTCGAGGAACTTGGCGGCTGGACCAAATACGCCGCCACCAAAGACGATGATCTCGGGATTGAACAGGCTGACGAGATTTGCCACCGTCATTCCCCACAGCTCGATGGCGTTGTCGATCACTTTCTGAGCGATCACGTCGCCGCGATCGAGCGCCACGAAGATATCGCTGGCATCGAGATCCTTATGATTCTCTTTGGCAAGGACGCCAGTGTAGCTCACATCTGCACGCATCAAATCTCGAGCGACGCGAACCAATCCCGGTCCCGACCCCTGATCCTCCAGACAGCCGTGCTCGACATACCGAGGCGTGAACGGCCGATCGAGCGCCAACCAACCGATCGCTCCTGCGACATCGCCGTGGCCACGCAGCAGGCTGCCGCCAGAAATTATTCCAGCACCAATGCCAGTTCCAATCGCGAGAAAAATAGCGTCCTTCGCGCCGCGAGCGGCACCACGCCAGGTCTCACCCAGAATGTAGGCAGCGCGGTCGCTGTCGATCGTGACGCGCATCGCGGGACCGAGTGACGCGCGCAATTCGTCGAGCAACGGATAATCGTCCCAGCCGTCGATATTCGGCGCCCACACGGTGCCACGCTCGGCGCGATAGATGCCCGGTACGCACACGCCCGCTGCCTCGGCCCTGTGCTCCACCATCAATCTCCGCACACGCGTTGCGATCAGAGATCCCACCGCAGCACCATGTCGACCAGCGAGCGGAGTCACCTCACGGTCGATCACGTCGCCTTCGCTGTTGAAGGCGGCAACGGCGAGCTTGGTCCCACCGAGATCGGCGCCGATAAAGATCATGGAGAGAATATGGGCCGGAAGCGGCGTAATGGCTTGATCGAGGGCCGAGGACCAACCGCATTGCTGAACGCGGACTGATTGAGGAGGGAGGACTAACTGCTATTCCGAACTGCTGACTGACTGCGGATTGGGGTACTCACTCCGAAGTCCGAACTAGAAGCTGCGAACTACGGACTGCGGACACACTGATACTGCGA
>JBOHTC010000193.1:0-1616 GCA_050733495.1 Gemmatimonadaceae bacterium
GCTGCGAGTTCAACTGGTCGCTGCAACACTCGCGTGAAGTTTACTCGCCGGAGTCTGGAAGCCCAAGGTTTTTCGCGGACGTTGATTTAGACGCAGCGCGATCTTGTCCAGTGCGGATTGCGTGTAGCTGGAAAGGTCGGTTCTCTTGGGCAGGTATTGTCGCAGCAAGCGGTTGGTGTTTTCGTTGGTTCCTCGTTGCCAGGGGCTGTGCGGATCACAGAAGTACACTTTCACATTCGTGGCCACTGTGAAGGTCTTGTGTTTAGCCATCTCCAGCCCGCGATCCCAAGTCAACGAGCGCCGCAGGGATGTTGGGAGCCTGCGGATGTGTCGGCTCAATGCCGCGACGACCGCAGCTGTGTCTTTGCTCTGCACCTTGACCAGGGCAGTAAAACGCGAATGTCGTTCCACCAACGTCGCGATGTGACTGTTTTTTGTGCCGCCAATGAGATCGCCCTCCCAATGACCGGGAATGGCGCGATCCTCGATTTCTGCGGGTCTTTCCCTGATGGAGATGGCCTCTGCGATTTGGCCGCGTGAGTCCTTAAAGATACGAGAGTGCTGTGAGCGGCGTATGCGGCGCTTGGATCGCAGGTGCCCCAGCAGCTCTTTCTTCAGCACTCCGCGTGCTTGAATGAACAGGCTGCGGTAAATCGTTTCGTGGGACACGCGCATGCTCTCGTCGTCGCGATACCGGATTTTCAGCCATCCAGAAATCTGTTCCGGCGACCAATCCAGAACCAGTTTACTCGCAACAACCTTCTGCAACTTCACATGCATGGCCAGAAGGCATCGCTTGGGCCGCAAGGCCGAATCCCAGGCTCGCTGCTCCGCGTCATTGGCTCGATACGCAGGACGGCCGCCATGCCGTGCTACCTCCCGGCTCACCGTCGACGCGGCACGCTCCAAACGTTTGGCAATATCACGAATCGACGAGCCGGCAGCCAGCCCCCGCGAAATATCCTCTCTCTCCACCACTGTGAGCGCTAGCACCGAGCGCCGACGAACCGCTGGAACAATCCCACCGTAATGCGACAACAAACAGTGAATGGACGTATGCGGCCGGTCAAAGGCGCGCCCAATCGTATGCAACGACTCTCCCGCTTTCCAGCGGCGCCACACGTCGGTCCGCTGCGCCACGGAAAGCTCCACGTATTTCCCTTGCGTCATAGACACCACCTCGGAAGGAAGATCTATATCAGGTAGTGTTGCAGCGACCTATTGAATGCACCCGACTAATCAGGAGTTGACCAATCTGGTGTGATAATTGACGTCATGAGATTCGAGTTCCGAAATATCCATTTCGATGGCAACATGCAGACCCGAATTGATGCGATTCTACGAATCGTGGGCGATTTTGCTCTATGGGTCGGGGACCGCAAGGTATACCAGGAAGTAGAGTTCTGCCTCGTCGAGTTTGCAGTTGCTTTGGGAGATTGGCTCGCTGTCGTCAGCGATGATGGTCCGAATTTTGTTTACACATCCGTTGAATCCGAGACCGAAGGGCTAGTCAGATTCACGTTAGCAAATTCAGGGAACTGGCGAATTTCTGCGGCCTACCAGGACTCTCAAGAAGAGGATTTGATAAGGACCAGCGAACTCAAAAAGGCGGCTCT
>JBOHTC010000194.1:0-1552 GCA_050733495.1 Gemmatimonadaceae bacterium
CCTTCCGGCTCGGCGCCACGGTCAGAGCTGTAGGTGTACGATTCGGCCTCTTCGACCTCCTCGCGCACCGGCGCTTCCCTCCGTGCTTCGACGATCGCGTCAGCGATCGACTTGGTCATCAGCTCCACCGAACGGATCGCGTCATCGTTGCCCGCAATGGGAACGGTGATCAGATCCGGGTCGGCGTTGGTATCGACCAGAGCGATGATCGGGATGCTCAGCTTGTTGGCCTCGTTGACCGCGATACGCTCCTTCTTGGAATCGATCACGAACATGAGACCCGGAAGCCGAGTAAGGTTCTTTATGCCACTAAGGTTCTTCGAAAGCTTGTCGCGCTGACGACTCATCATCAGCTGCTCTTTCTTGGTGTAGTTCTCGAAATCACCACCGGCCTCGCTGCCCGCTTCGAGCTCCTTCAGACGACGTACTTGCTTCTTGACCGTCTGGAAGTTCGTCAGTAGTCCGCCCAGCCAGCGCTCAGTCACATACATCGCGCCGCAACGCTCGGCCTCGCTCTTTACGATGTTGACGAGCTGCCGTTTCGTGCAGACGAAGAGCACGTTGTCGCCGCGAAGAATGACGTCGCGCGCGAGCTTCTGAGCCAGCTCCAGCTGGCGCAGCGTCTTCTGCAGATCGATGATGTGGATGCCGTTGCGTTCCGCGAAGATGAAACGACGCATCTTCGGGTTCCACCGGCGTGTCTGGTGTCCGAAGTGGACACCGGCTTCGAGTAGCTGCTCCAGGTTTGGCTGAGCCATTAAATAGGAATTCCTTCGGGGTTTAACGCTTCGAGAACTGGAATTTCTTTCTTGCCTTCGGACGGCCCGGCTTCTTGCGCTCGACTGCGCGCGCGTCGCGGGTCAAGAGCGCGAGATCGCGCAGCTTTCTGCGATGCGACTCATCGAGCTTGACGAGTGCGCGCGCAACTGCGAGACGGAGCGCACCAGCCTGACCGGTCAATCCACCGCCTTCGACTTTCGCCTTCACGTCGTAACGGCCAAGCGTGTCAGTGATCGTGAACGGCTGCTGGATGGCGGAGACGTGCGCCGGACGCGGGAAATAATCTCCGAGCGTGCGTCCGTTCACCGACCACTTTCCAGAGCCTGGCTTGATGTAAAGTCGGCACACAGCTTCTTTCCGCCGCCCGATCGTGTGGGTCGTGTTATCGGCCATTACTTCTCACTCTTCTGTTTGAGGTCGAGCACCTTCGGTTGCTGGGCGGCATGCGTGTGCTTGTCATCCGCGAAAACTCGCAGCTTGCCGCGAAGCTTCTGGCGTCCGAGCGCCGTCTTGGGGAGCATGCCGTAAACCGCTTTCTCTATCACTCGCTCTGGGTGCTTCTCGAGCATCGCCGAGAATGGGATGAAACGCTCGTGTCCCATGTAGCCCGTGTGCCGGAAGTATCGCTTCTGTTCCGCCTTCTTCCCCGTGACGCGAACCTTGGCCGCGTTGATGACGATCACGTTGTCCCCGGTATCCATGTGGGGCGTGTACATCGGCTTATGCTTGCCACGGATGATCTTCGCGACCTCGGTCGCCAACCGCCCGAGAA
>JBOHTC010000195.1:0-1820 GCA_050733495.1 Gemmatimonadaceae bacterium
TTGACGTCGTAGTGGTATCCGACGGTGCGCTCCTCGCCTCATCGGCCGCCCCGCGCAAGGGCCATCACCTGCGGCGGGAGTAGCGCCGCTGTGACTCAGATCGTTCTCGTGCAGCCTCTAAACGTAACCGACCGGGTCGCGTTTGAGTAGTCCCAGGGAAAAAATCAGGTGATCAGTAGCCTTTGAGCTGCAGATAGTCGAGCTCGACGCTGGTTGGGCGCCCGAATAGCGAGACCGATACTCTCACCTTGCCCTTGTCGGGCAAAACTTCCTCGACCGTACCGTTGAAGTCGGTAAAGGGTCCTTCGGTGATGGCCACGGCCTGCCCGACCAAGAACGGGATCTCTTCCTTCACCACTTCCGGCTCAGACTCGTCGGCGACGCCAAGGAGGCGATTCACTTCTTCGGGGCGGAGCGGCTGCGGGAGCCTCTCGTGGCCGACGAACTTGATCACGCCCTGGATGCCGTTGATGGTGTGGGCCGTCTCCTGGTCCATCACCATCTCGACGAGCACGTAACCGGGGTAGATCTTGCGCTCCACGTTCACTTTCTTGCCGTTCTTGATCTCGACCGCTTCCTGGGTCGGTACCAACGCCTGACGGATGGGACGCTCGTCGGCGGGCCGCGGATCCGCGTCAATGCGACGCTGGATCAGCGAGCGAACTTTGTTCTCGTGGCCGGAAGTGGTCTGGATAGCGTACCAGCGGTGGTCGGTGGTCGTGGTCATGGTCATCGCTTGGAGAACATCGAGGGGATTCCCTGAACGAGAATGAGCTGGAGAATGACATCGATGACGCCGATGACCGCGCCGATGAAGAGCACGAAGATGAGGATCTTGATCGTCGTGTCCTTTAGCTGCGCGCGGTCAGGCCAGGTGACCTTCCGCATCTCGTCCTGGACTTCGTGGTAGAACTGGACGAGACGACCGGGAAAGCTGCGTTGCTCGACGACGTCGACAGCCATTACTTCGTTTCCTTGTGGACCTTATGCGCGTTGCAGCGCGGGCAGTATTTCTTCCACTCGACGCGCTCGGGGTGCAGGCGCTTGTTCTTGTCGGTGAAGTAGTTGCGATTCTTACAGGTTTCGCAAGCGAGAATGATTTTTTCCCGGGGCATCGTATGTCCTTCTTTCTAAGATTGCGGATTGCGGACTAACAGCTATTCCGAACTGCTGACTGACTGCGGATTGGGGAACTTACTGCGGACTGCGAACTAGAAGCTGCGAACTGCGGACTGCGGACTTGCTTCGGTGCGCGTTACGAACCCGCCTCCCGCTTCCCGCCTCCCGCTTCCCGCCTCCCGCTTCCCGCCTCCCCCTTACTTGATGATCTTGGTTACGACACCTGCTCCAACCGTGCGGCCGCCTTCTCTGATCGCGAAGCGGAGACCTTCGTCCATCGCGATCGGCGTGATCAGCTCGATCGTCATCTGCACGTTGTCCCCCGGCATCACCATCTCCATCCCATCCGGCAATTCCACGCTCCCCGTCACGTCCGTCGTCCTAAAATAAAACTGCGGCCGGTATCCCTTGAAGAACGGCGTATGCCGCCCCCCCTCTTCCTTCGTCAATATGTACGCCTCCGCGATGAACTTCGTGTGCGGCGTGATGCTCCCGGGCTTCGTCAACACCATTCCGCGCTCCACGTCTTCTTTCTTCGTCCCGCGCAGCAGAACCCCGATATTGTCCCCCGCCTGCCCCTGGTCCAATAACTTCCGGAACATCTCCACACCCGTCACCACCGTCTTCTGCGTCGGCCGAATGCCCACAATCTCGATCTCGTCTCCCACCTTTACGATCCCGCGCTCCACTCGGCCCGTCAC
>JBOHTC010000196.1:0-7355 GCA_050733495.1 Gemmatimonadaceae bacterium
GCCCAGACACCGGCGACAGAACCTGTGTCGAGCGATCTCCGTTGAACGCCACGCTTCCGGTCGTGGATACCGTCGGGCGAAAGACCGATGGCACGACGGTGATTACGTGAATTCGTGCGAGCTGGGCGGCTGGAATTCTGAATCCTGCGTTCGCCGCGGCGCTATCCGCCACGGATTTCCTGGCGTCGGCGCGGGCGCACGCCCCCAGTGCGAGAGCGACGCCAGCGATACGCCACACGCTTCGGACACGAATTCGAGAGTTACTTGGCATTTGCAGGCCCCGTACTGAGAGAAGCCAACGGCACCGACACGGCCCGCTCGAGCTCCGAAAGAGAAATGTTCGCCGCGGCAAGCGCATCGGCGTACTGCGTCTCGGCGTCCAGGAGCGAGCGCCTGGCGTCGAGCACGTCGAGCGCGGAGGAGCCGCCCAGCGTATAGCTCGCGGATGCGGCGCGGTACGCGGCCCGCGCTGACGGCAGGAGCTGATCACGGATGAAGACCACTTGCTGGAGAGCGATGCGCGCGTTTGCATAGGCATCGCGGAGATCCTGCGTCACTGCCGCGGTCAGATCTCGCTCCGTCGCACTCAGCTCTCGCTCCTGAAAGCTCGCCTCGGCGATTTGCCCGCGAGTGTGCTGCCAGAAGAATATCGGCAGTGGGAATGCGAGTCCGGTGGAGAACAAAGCGGGGTCGGGCTGATTGTAGTCGCGAGAGACCCCGAGCACCAAGTCGGGCAGCCAGAATTGCTTCGCGAGCGCGGTGTTGGCGCGGGCCCCCTGACGCTGCGCCCGAATGGATGCAAGCTCCGGCCGTGACGCGAGCCCCGCTGCAATCACAGCCACGAGCGGTGGCAACACAGTAGGAACTTCGAGCGAATCCGTTGGAACCACGACCTCGCCCTGGGAGCGACCAACGAGGCGTTCTAGGGCAGAGCTCGTGGTCTGAACGTCAAGCGCATTGGCGAGGAGGTCGGTGGACGCCTGGGCGACAGTCACTTGCGCGCGGATCACATCGAGCTTGGCGGCCGTCCCCGCGTTGAAGCGCGCCTGGGTCTTCGCCAGGAAGTCGCGCGCGAGAGCCAGCGCCTCGGTCAGATCTCCGCGATGCTTTAACGCCACGAGGAGGGAGTCGTAGGATTCTGCCGTCTGCGCCGCGATCAATTGTCGCTGGAGCGCGTACGAGTACTCAGATGACGCGACGTCGGCCTGCGCGACCTTTCCCTGAAGCCGAAGCTTGTTCGGGAATGGAATCAGCATGTCCACGGCGACATTTTTCTGACCACTGGTGCTTGATTGAAAAAGTCGGCGTTGCTGATCGAGTGACGCCGAAACCGCAGGGTCCGGGATCGAAACTGCTTCCACCTTTCGAGCACGCGCTTCACCGATCAGCGCGCGTGAGACCTCTAATTGTGGATTGTGTGCCAGCGCCTGGGCGATCGCTTCCCGCCGCGACAGCCGAATCGTATCGGCTGGAAACGCGACGTCCCGGGCCGAGATGGAATCGAGCCGGGTAGTATCTGGGACTGGGACCTGGGCGGAACCAACGCCGGCGAAAATTGCCAGCGCGAAAATGGGACGAACGAAGTACATGAGCTCCCCGTAGAATTTTGGCTAAACCGACGAACTGGCTTAGAAAATTCCCGGAGGCGCTCTTGATTGATTGAGGAAGACGACGCGTGTGCCGACATTCTCGGACACGAGTGGCCGAATTTGCGGCTTCTCGGCCCCAAGGCGCGGCGACACTGCGACGACCGCAGGCGTACCCTGAAGCGACAGCGCAATGCAGGCTGTGCAGGTCGCTTCGTTGTGACCGTGATGGAGGTCGACTCCATTCTGCTCGGTGTGCGATATCGCGCTGTTCTCTTCCTTCGCCAGCGTGAGCGACGCGCCAACTAGTCCGGCCTGCCCGACGAGGGCAAGGACGACTGTCGCGACACGCAGCTTGCTAAGCCTGGAAGACATTGACGCGCGAAAAGTTCGCATGAACGAGTAAAGTAGCTCGGGCACGGGCAGATAAGCAAAGTCCGCAGGGTGGCACTCGCGTGGGCGTTAGGGCATTTTTCCACGTTCAATGAAGCGTGAAGATGCCCTCGACTACCATGCCACCGGCCGCCCCGGCAAGATCGCGGTAGTACCCACCAAGCCCCTGAACAACCAGCGCGACCTCGGCCTTGCCTATTCTCCCGGCGTCGCGATCCCATGCCTCGAGATCAAGACCAACCCCGAGCTGGCCTACAAGTACACCGCAAAAGGAAATCTGGTGGCCGTCGTCACGAACGGCACCGCGGTCCTCGGCCTCGGCAACATCGGTCCGATTGCAGGCAAGCCGGTGATGGAAGGCAAGGCGAATCTGTTCAAGCAATTCGCGGATCTCGACGTCTTCGACCTCGAGGTGGGATCGGAGAATCCGGACGACGTCATCCGGTTCTGCCAGCTCCTCGAGCCGACCGTCGGCGGAATAAATCTCGAGGACATCCGCGCTCCCGACTGTTTCTACATCGAAGAAACACTTCGCAAGACGCTCAAGATTCCGGTCTTTCACGATGACCAGCACGGCACGGCCATCATATCAGGCGCTGCGCTCCTCAATGCGCTCGAGATCGTCGGAAAAAAGATCGAGAAAGTGCGGATTGTATTTTCCGGTGCCGGCGCCGCGGCGATATCTACCGCCGAGCATTATGTAAGGCTCGGCGTCCCGCGCGAAAACATTCTGCTCACCGATCGACAGGGCGTTGTCTACGAGGGCCGACCCGGCGAGATGGATCCATATAAGGCGAAGTTCGCGCACAGAACCAAGGCGCGCACAGTTGCCGAGGCGCTCGTTGGCGCCGATGTGTTCGTGGGCTTGTCGGTGGCGGGTGCCATAAACGGCGAGATGGTCGCGAAGATGGCGAAGAAGCCCATAGTGTTCGCGCTCGCGAATCCTGAGCCGGAAATTCTGCCCGAACAGGTGCGTGCGGTTCGATCGGACGCGATAATCGCAACCGGGCGGAGCGATTTTCCGAACCAGGTAAATAACGTCCTCGGATTCCCGTTCATCTTCCGCGGAGCGCTCGACGCGCGCGCAACTCAGGTGAATGAAGAGATGAAGATGGCTGCGACGCGTGCGCTCGCAGCGCTGGCAAAGGAAGACGTCCCCGAGAGCGTGTCGCGTCTCTACGGGCTGCGCTCCGTCAAGTTCGGGCCCGATTACCTCATTCCATTCCCGTTCGATCCGCGAGTGCTGCTCTGGGTCGCCCCGGCTGTCGCGTGGGCCGCCGTCGCAAGCGGTGTCGCAAAGGAGATGATCGATCTCGAGCGTTACCGCGAACAGCTCGAGGAGCGGCTGGGAAGAGCGCGGGGAATAATGAGGGGCATCATCAATCGTGCGGTTCGCGACCCGAAGAGAGTCGTATTTCCGGAAGGCGAGGAGCCCAAAATCATTCGCGCCGCGCGAATGATCGTCGACGAGGGTATTGGGTTTCCGATACTGCTTGGGCAGCGGGAAACCGTCCAGCGCGTCGCCGAGGAAAACCACATCGCCCTGCGGGACATCGTCATCGAGGACCCCGCGAAGTCGGAAAAACGCGACAAGTACGCGGACTATCTATGGAAGCGCCGGCAGCGCAAAGGACTCAGCCATGGCGAAGCACACCAGCTGCTCTTCAACGGAAACTATTTCGGGTCCGTGATGGTCGCGTGCGGCGATGCGGATGCGCTTCTATCCGGCGTCGGCATGCACTACCCCGAGACAATTCGGCCCGCACTACAGGTGATTGGAGCGCATCCGAAAGCCGAGATAGTAAGCGGCTTATACATGCTGGTTTTCGAGAAGCACGTTGTTTTCTGCGGAGACACCACGGTCAACATCGATCCGACCGCCGAGCAGCTCGCCCAGATCGCGTATTCGGCCGGACGGATCGTTCGCAACTTCGGTATCACGCCCCATATCGCGATGCTCTCGTTCTCGAACTTCGGCTCGGTTCGCCACCCCGAGGCGGAAAAGGTTGCCAAGGCGGTGGCGATCCTTCGCAAACGGGATCCCTCGCTCATTGTCGACGGCGAAATGCAGGCGGATACAGCAATGGACGAGAACATTCTTCGATCGAGCTATCCGTTCAGCGTGCTAAAGGAGCGGGCGAACGTTCTTATTTTTCCGAACCTCAGCGCGGGCAACATTGCCTACAAGCTGCTGCACCATCTGGGTGGGGCTACCAAGATCGGACCGTTCCTGGTCGGTATGAATCTTCCCGTACACGTACTCGAGCAAGGGGCTGACGTCCAGGACATCGTGAACATGGCCGCCGTCGCAGTAATGGATGCGCAAGAGCGGATCAACGAAAGGAAGAGCTCGTGATGGCAACGGAGATAAAACCGCGGCGCGCGCCGGCCGCGAGAGAGGATAGTGTCGGTCTCGCGAGGCAGGGACTGTCGCCGCGCGGCGAGGTGCACTGGAACTTCATCGCGCCGGAACTGCTCAAGGCGGCGGCAAGACGCGATGAGGGCGAGTTCGCGGAGATGGGGCCCTTCGTCGGCGTCACGACGCCGCACACCGGACGATCGCCGAATGACAAGTTCGTAGTAAAGCAATCGACGTCCGAGAAGGAAATCGATTGGGGAAGGGTCAACCAGCCTGTCGCGCCAGCGAAATATCAGACGCTGTTAAACGATCTGCGGAGCTATCTCAACGACGCGCCCGAGTTATTCGTCGAAGACCTGTACTGCGGTGCGGACCCGGCGTATCGCCTCTCGGTGCGCTACATCTCCCCCAACGCGTGGCACATGGCGTTCGTCCGGAACATGTTCATCCGACCAAGCCACGACGAGCTCCCGACCTTCGATCCAAACTTCACCGTGCTGCACGCGCCGGAGTTCCAGGCCGATCCGGAGCGCCATGGTACGCGTACGAGCACGTTCATCGCTCTGAATCTCGAAAAGCGGACCATCCTTATTGGCGGGACGCGCTACGCGGGCGAGCTGAAGAAGACGATGTTCACCGTGATGAACTACCTGCTGCCGAAGCAAGGCGTACTCCCCATGCACTGTTCCGCCAATCTCGGTAAGGCGGGCGATACCGCTCTTTTCTTCGGGCTCTCCGGCACTGGGAAAACCACGCTCTCGGCTGATCCCAATCGCGGCCTCATAGGCGACGACGAGCACGGCTGGTCGGAGCATGGGATCTTCAACTTCGAGGGAGGATGTTACGCCAAAGTGATCAATCTCTCTCCCGAGAGTGAGCCGGACATCTATCGCACCACCCAGATGTTCGGGACGATCCTCGAGAACGTCGTGCTCGATCCCGTCACGAAAAAAGTGAGATTCGCCGATCACTCCATCACCGAGAACACTCGGGCATCGTATCCTCTGCACTACATCAGGAATCACGTCGAGGGCGGACGCGGCGGACATCCGCGCAATGTCATGTTCCTGACCGCAGATGCGTTCGGAGTTCTTCCGCCAATTGCAAAGCTGACCGCCGAGCAGGCCATGTACTACTTCCTCTCGGGCTACACGGCGAAAGTTGCAGGTACTGAGCGGGGCGTGTTGGAGCCGCAACCCACTTTCAGCGCGTGTTTCGGCGCAGCTTTCCTGATGTGGCATCCGACCAAGTACGCCAGGATGCTTGGCAAGCTTCTGCACGAGCACCGCTCGACCGTGTGGCTGATCAACACCGGTTGGAGCGGTGGTCCGTACGGGATCGGAAAGCGAATGAAGCTCTCGCACACGCGCGCGATGGTGCAGGCGCTCCTCGCTGGCAAGCTCGACAACGTGACGACCGAGAAAGAGCCGAGTTTTGGGCTCGAGATTCCGACCGAAGTGGACGGCGTCCCGTCAAAAGTCCTCAACCCGCGCGCGACGTGGACCGACCCAGCCGCATACGACGCGCAGGCAAGAAAACTCGCGACGATGTTCCGGGACAATTTCGAGAAGTTCGGCAGCGTCGATTCAGCGACGAAGAACGCTGGACCAAAGAGATAGCTTCCCCGCGGAGGGGCCGTGCACTTCGAAATCCTGCGCGACCCAGTCTGGAACAACATTCGCGTCGACGAGCTCACTCTCGATCTCGTAGACACCGACGTCTTCCAGCGATTGCGGTACGTCCGCCAGCTGGGTTGGACATACCTTGTTTACCCGGGCGCAACGCACACCCGCTTCGAGCACGCACTCGGCACGCACCATCTCTCTCGCCGGACGCTTGCCCTGCTCTGCGAGGCCGAAGACGCGGCGTCCATCGGTGACGAGGAGCAGGCTGTGGTCCGCTCCGCCGCGCTCCTCCACGACGTCGGCCACTATCCGTTCTCGCACGCGCTGGAGGAGATCGGCGCACTGCATCATGAGGATGTCGCGCGGCCTCTTATCACCGAAGGAGCAGTCGCCGAGCTGCTGAGATCACGCCTCGGCGACGACGCGCCGATTCGCGTCTTCGACTTGATCCGGGGTCAGAGCAAGAGCGAGCTGCAGGGATTGATTTCGGGCTCGCTCGACCTCGACAAGGTCGAATATCTCAAGCGTGACGCGTTCATGTGCGGAGTGCCGTACGGCGAGATCGACGTCGATCGGTTGACGAATGCGATGGTCCTGGTCGAGGATCCAGCAACGCGGCGACTCGCTTTGGGCGTGCAGGAGAAAGCACTTTCGGCGCTCGAGTCACTTCTCTTCGCGAAATACCAGATGTACCGGAACGTCTATTGGCACCACGCAGTGCGAAGCGCGACAGCGATGTACAAGCGTCTCGTGGAGGACGCGATCCAGGCGGGAGTCGTCGACAATTCATCGCTTTCGCGGTACACCGACGAAGGATTGATGCACCGCCTTGAGAGCGCTTGGCCGACGCAGCTGCTCATCGCTCTCAAGGAGCGCAAGCTTTACAAGAGAGCCGCCGAGTGGCCGGCCGCGGAGCTCGACACCGACGCGATCGAATGGATCGCGACAGACCGCAAGCGGGTCACGGAAACCGAAAACGCCCTCGCAAAGGAGTTCGGAATTGCGCCGGGCGAGCTCCTTCTCGATTACCCAACGAAGACGCAGATGCTCGGGCTCGACCTCCCTGTGCTTCGGCGCAGCGGAAAAGTCGAGCGGCTCACCGGCGAGGGGTGGATTGGAACGATCAATTTGCCATCGCTATCGGAGGAGCTTTACAAGAGCGCGAGATGGTTGAGGGTCTTCACCGCGAAAAGGGCGAAGCTCGATCAACGACAGTTGCTGCAGGCGCTGCAGCGATAGCTGCACGCAAGGGCTGCGTGACCGGGGACCGAGGACCGAGGACCGAGGACTAACGGCACTGCTGATCGCGGACTGATTGCGGAGTGCGGACTAACTGCTATTCCGAACTGCTGACTGATTGCGGATTGGGGAACTAACTGCGAGATGCGAACT
>JBOHTC010000197.1:0-16469 GCA_050733495.1 Gemmatimonadaceae bacterium
TGCGGAACGGAAAGGCCAACATCGCTGATTCCTACGCGATCGTTAAGGACGGTGAGGTTTTTCTGCTCAACTTGCACATATCGCCGTACGAACAGGCGAGCTACTTCAATCACGAGCCCACTCGGACCCGGAAGCTCCTCCTGCATCGCAAGGAGATCCGGAAAATGATCGGCGCCGTCGAGCGCCAGGGCCTGACGCTGATTCCGCTCGAGATCTACTTCAAACGAGGAAAAGCAAAAGTGGCGCTGGCGCTCGGCAAGGGGAAAAAGCTTTACGACAAGCGCGCGGACGAGAAGCGACGTGACGATGAGCGCGACATGCAGCGTGCGGTACGCACCCGATGATCGCGCTCCTGTTCTATCTCCAGACTGCCGCGACAGCTGCGAGCGCGCCCATTCCAACGTTCGTCACTGTGCGCGACGCGAGGGGCTCGGTGTCCATTCCTGTGACGATAGACGGCGGGACGGCGAGCGTGAGAGCGGATGCTCTGATGAATGCAATGCGTGGCATACTCATCACCTCGACGAACCTTCACTACACACTGGCGCTTCCCCATGCCCGGCTCGATGTGATCGATGGAATCCCGTTCGCCAAGCTCGACACACTGACGATTCCTCTTACCAAGGCACCGCAAACTCGCGGTGGTGTGCTCTATGTCCCGTTCCAATTCGTCAGTGAGCTGATCCCACGCTACGCAGGCGGATACTCTTACGACGCGGCGCTGGGCGAGCTCCGCGCGTCCACTGCCATCGCGAGTCGCGCACCCCCCGAATCAGCAGGCTCCGCAATCAAGTCGTCACCAGGCACGGCGATCAGGTCTGAGCCAGTAACCGTCGCCAAAAAGCCAGCCGTCCAGACTCCGGTCAGCAAGCGGTCGTCCGAGCGCCAGCTCGTCGTGATCGATGCCGGGCACGGCGGACCAGACAATGGCATGACCGGCCCAATCGGGACACCGGCGTGGTTCGTCGAGAAAGACGTAACGCTCTCGGTCGCCAAAAAGCTGGGAAGTATACTCCGCGCGCGCGGAGTCGACGTTCTGATGACGCGAACCACCGATACGCTGATCGCGCTGGCAGACCGAGGCAAGATCGCGAACGCAAATCACGGCGACGTATTTATATCGATTCATTGCAATGCGCCGGGCTACAACACCGCTGCCGCTGCGCGGGAGCGCGGGTTCGAGACATATTTCCTGGCCGAGGCAAAGACTGAAGACGAGCGTCGAGTGCAGGACATGGAAAACGAATCGGTGAAATTCGAGACGGGTGCGGACGCGTCGAAGGGCGATCCTCTCAGCTTCATCATCACGGACATGGCGCAGAACGAGCATCTGCGCGAGTCGAGCGATCTGGCGCAGACAATTCAGGACGGGCTGATCGATGTTCACCCGGGGCCCAACAGGGGCGTCCAGCAGGCAAATTTTGCAGTCCTCCGCGGCTCGTACATGCCTGCAGTGCTCGTCGAGATCGGGTTCGGTAGCAACCAATCGGAGGCCACTTATCTGAGCGACCAGGACAACCAGCGCGCCCTGGCAAGAAACATTGCGTCTTCGGTTCTCGCCTATCTCGCGCATTACGAGTCCCGAGTCGGAGGCAACCGGTAGCGGTGCCCTCTTCCGCGCTGGCAGTCAACGTCGCCGGAATCGATTTTCAAAATCCAGTGTTGCTTGCCGCCGGGACCGCGGCCTTCGGACGCGAGCTCGCGGGCGTTCTCGATCTCGACTCGCTCGGCGGCCTGGTGACGAAGGCCGTCAGTGTGGATCGGCGCGAGGGAGCGCCGGCTCCGCGAGTGGCGGAGTTCGAAGGCGGGATGATCAATGCGGTTGGGCTGGCAAACCCGGGCGTCGAGGAAGTCAAATCCGGGCACTTGCCCTGGCTTGCGGAAAACGTTTCGCGCGCAAGAGTGGTGATCAACGTGGTCGGCAATCGCGCCGAAGACTTTGCGACCGTGGTTGCGACCCTCACTGATTCGGCGCCAGTCTCCGCCTTCGAGCTGAACGTCAGCTGCCCGAACGTGAAAGCCGGAGGAATGGAATTCGGCGCCGACCCTCAGTCGCTTCGGGAGGTGGTGCGGCGCGCGCGCGACAGCACGCGGAAACCGATCTTCGTCAAGCTATCACCCACGGTTAGTGCCATCGGAGCGACGGCCAGAATTGCCGCTGACTCGGGCGCTGACGGCATCTCCGTCGTGAACACGATTCCCGGCCTCGTCATAGACATCGACTCGAGAAAGCCGGCGCTCGGTTTCGGGACCGGCGGCGTCAGCGGGCCAGGGTTGCTCCCCGTCGGGGTGCTGGCTACTTACAAAGTCGCGAAAGCTGTGACACTACCCGTCATCGGTGTGGGCGGCATTTCCAAAGCAACTGACATAATTCAGTACGTCATGGCGGGCGCGTCTCTGGTCGCTGTGGGCACGGCAGCGATGCAGAACCCGAAGCTCGCCGGCAATCTGGTCCGGGAGCTCGAGCGCTGGTGCGAGAAAAACCGGGTGCAATCCTTGAGCGAATTGCGCGGGTCTCTCCGCTGGAGTGCTGATTGACCCCGCACGCGCGACCGGCTGGAACCCGCACCAAGGTCGCGAGCAAGACGCCCGCCGACTCGCGGGTTGCGCGGCCGACGGCGATCGTGGCGCTCGATTTTCCGCGCGGTGACGCCGCGCTCGCATTGGTCGACCGCCTCGGCGACGCGTGCAACTTCTATAAAGTTGGCTCGGAGCTGTTCACGGCGGCCGGCCCGCAGATCGTGCAGACGCTGCGAGCGCTAGGGAAAGACGTGTTCCTCGATCTCAAGTTTCATGACATTCCGAACTCGGTGCGAGGTGGGGCGCGGAGCGCTGCGTCGATCGGCGCAAAACTCCTCACTGTCCACGCGTCTGGCGGCAGGGCCATGATCGAAGCGGCGGTCGAAGGCGCGGGAGACCGGTGCGGCGTACTCGGCGTCACGATTCTCACATCGCTCGACGCGGCGTCTTTGCGGAGCGCCTGGGGACGGAAAACGCTCGAGGTTTATGGCGAGGTGTTGCGTCTCGCGGGAGATTGCGCCGCCGCGGGAGCGCACGGCGTGGTTTGCAGCGGACTCGAGGCCAAGAAGATCGGAGCGAAGTACGGCGACAAGCTCAAGCTGCTCATCCCGGGAATCCGCGCCGCGGGCGGTAAGGTCGACGACCAGAAGCGCACGGTTACCGCGCACGAGGCCGGTAAGGCTGGCGCGAGCTACATCGTCCTCGGCCGGATCGTGACTCAGGCTAAGGATCCCGCCTCTGAGCTTCGATCGATTATGGCGAGCATCTGACTCGGCGTTGAGATCGCGTGCGTGCTTACGCACCCACAAAACCAAAGCAGGGAGCGGCAAGCTTTGCAGCCGTAGCTTGGCGCTTTCATCCTCGCATTCTTTGGCGGGCTCCTGACGTCTGGCCACCGAGACGAAGCCTCGTCCGGATGAGGCGGATTTTGCCGGATTTAACGGATCGACCGTAGTGGCGTTGTGGCTCCTCGCGCCGGGGCTGTGATTTTTTGTTGTTTGCATTGAGAGCGCCTCTTGGCGCTTATTTGCATTGAGGCGCCCGCGTGCGGCCTCAGCCTCCAGCGATAGAGAGCTTCGTGTGGCGTGAGGGGCCAGCCCGAGCGGCAGTTCCCAAAAAATCCCGGCCCGCGAAGATGCGCTCTCACGCCAAGACGAGCGATCCGTTTAATCAGCTCCAATCCGCCTCATCCGGATGAAACTTCGTCTCGGTGGCCAGAATTCAGGAGCCCGGCACGATAAAGGAGACGGATGAAACCTCCGTCTAGGCAGCCAGACGAAGCTCGCCAAGAAATGCGAGTATGAGAGCTAAAGGCTACGGCTGCAAAGCTTGCCGCTCCCTGCTTCGGTTCTGTGGATGCGCGTGTGCGAAGAGGCTATACGCCGAGCGCAGTGTAAGCTGGGCCCCCTACACGATTTGGCCCAACCCAACGGGTTGCTTTGAGCCCAAAGCGTGTGTATTTTCAAAGGCTAACTTCGGAAAAAATCAGGGCATCGGCCCTCTTTCCAAACATCGCAGGGAGAAGGACGTGAAAGTTCGTAGCAGCGTTAAGCCGATCTGTGAGCACTGCAAGGTCATCAAGCGGCAGGGCGTGACTCGCATCATCTGCAAGCGCAATCCAAAGCATAAGCAGCGGCAGGGCTGACCCATGGCCCGTATCGCTGGCGTTGATCTCCCGCGTGAGAAAAAGGTCGAGATCGGCCTCACCTACATTTTTGGAATCGGTCGCGCGACGGCGCGCCGAATCCTGGAATCGACTGGCGTGAACTCGGAGCAGCGCATCCGCGATCTCAACGATGCGGATACCAACCGGCTTCGTCAGGCCATCGAGAAAGATTTTCGGGTCGAGGGCGCTCTGCGCACCGAGATCGCGATGAACATCAAGCGGCTTATGGACATTGGCTCGTATCGCGGGATTCGTCACCGTCGCGGGCTCCCCGTGCGTGGACAGCGCACGCACACCAACGCCCGCACGAAGAAAGGTCCTCGCCGCGCAATCGCCGGCAAGAAGAAAGTCACCAAGTAAGCAGGCAATCGGGTAATCATGGCAATCGGGAAAAAGACCAAGCGCATCATCGAGGCAGAGGGCATCGCCCACGTCTCGGCGACGTTCAACAATACGACCATCACGATCACAGATGCCCACGGTAACACCATCTCCTGGGGCTCGTCGGGTAAGGCAGGCTTCAAGGGCTCCAAGAAGTCGACGCCGTTCGCCGCGACCGTAGCGGGTGAGCAGGCAGGACGCGAAGCCGTCACGCTCGGCGTTCGTCGCGTGCACGTGAGAGTGCAGGGTCCAGGCTCTGGCCGCGAATCCGCCATCCAGGCGCTCGTCGCTGCCGGTCTCCAGGTCAAGTCGATCAAGGACGTCACGCCGATTCCACACAACGGCTGCCGTCCGCCCAAACGCCGGAGAGTCTGACCGATGCGTTACACAGATTCCAGCTGCAGGCAATGTCGCCGAGAGGGAACGAAGCTTTTCCTGAAGGCGACGAAGTGTTTTACGGAGAAGTGCCCCGTCGAGCGTCGTCCGACGCCCCCTGGCCAGCACGGCTCGTCGACTGCCCGCCGTCGCAAGATGTCGGAGTATTCGAAGCAGCTGCGAGAGAAGCAGAAGATCAAACGCATCTATGGCGTCTCGGAGAGACAGTTCCGGAACACGTTTGAGCGCGTCGCGCCACTTCCTGGAATTACGGGACACAACCTCCTCGCAGCTCTGGAGTCGCGTCTCGATAACGTCGTGTACCGGATGGGATTCGCGGGCAGTCGCAAGGCAGCGCGGCAGCTGGTTCGGCACCGCCACGTCGAGATAAACCAGAAGTCCGTCGACATCCCGAGCTACCTCGTGCAGCCGGGCCAGGAGATCCGCGTTCGGATGAAATCGCGCGAGCAGGCGAGCGTGATGGCTGCAATGGATCAGGCCTCGAGAGGCGCGCCACTTTCGTGGATCGCGGTGGATCGCGACACCTTCAGTGGCAAAATGCTGGAGAGACCGACGAGGCCAAATATTCCGATCGCCGCGCAGGAGCAGTTGGTGGTCGAGCTGTACTCGAAGTAAGGCGGGAAGGGGAAGCGGGAAGCGGGAAGCGGGAGGCGGGAAGCGGGAAGCGCGAGGCGGGAGGCGGGAAGCGGGAAGCGGCCTAGTCCGAAGTTCGCAGTTAGTCTCCCAATCCGCAGTTAGTCTCCCAGTCCGTAGTTAGTCTCCCAATCCGCAATCAGTCAGCAGTTAGCAGTGCACTTAGTCCGCAATCCGCAGTTTAGAGAAGGACGAGACCCTAACTCTCGTTACGGGCTCACCGCGCGTTAGGGGCGGGGTGGCACGTTCAAGGAAACGAAAAAAATGGCAACCGCAATTGATCTCAGGGGACTCGTCCGTCCGCAGCTAGTCGAAGCGACGAAGCGCGAAGACAATCCCAATGTCGCAGAATTCCGTCTTCAGCCGCTCGAGCGTGGTTTCGGCCACACGCTCGGCAATGCGATGCGGCGTTTACTCCTTTCGTCGCTACGCGGATCCGCGGTGTGGGGATTCCGCATCGATGGCGTTCTCCACGAACATCAGACAATCCCCGGTGTGGTGGAAGACGTCCACCAGATCATCGGAAACCTCAAGACGCTGACATTGTCGCTCGATGAAGGCGTCGAGAACACCGTGCTGCGCATCACCAAGAATTCAGCCGGCGCTGTCACCGCCGCAGACATAGAGGGACAGGGCGGGGTCACGATCATCGACCGCAACCAGCATCTGTTCACGCTGCAGGGCGATCGTGAGATCAACGTCGAGCTGTACGTCGGCCGCGGACGTGGATACGTCGAGTCCGATCAGCACATTGTCGACAAAACGCTGCCGGTGGACGTCGTCCGCATCGATTCGATCTACAATCCGGTTCGACGTGCCAACTTCTCAGTCGCGGAAACGCGCGTCGGGCAGCGCACCGACTACGACAGGCTAACGTTGACGGTCGAAACCAACGGCACGATCACGCCCGAAGAGGCCGTGAGCTATGCCGCTGCGCTCGCGCAGACCCACTTCCAGTACTTCGCCGGGTTCGGCTCACACGCATCCGCGCCGCTCACGCCGGGCTCGGACATGCCGGGCGGCGACGCCCATCGGCTCGCGGAAAGTCTGCGCACACCGATCGAAGATTTCGAGCTGTCAGTTCGCTCCGTAAACTCGCTCAAGAACTCGAACATCCGGACGCTGGGTGATCTCGTTCGCCAGAGTGAGAGTCAGATCCTTCAGGTCAAAAATTTCGGCAAGAAGTCACTGAACGAGATCGCAGACCTCCTCGAGAGAGAGAACCTCAACTTCGGTATGAAGTACGAGGAGACTCCGGACGGTGTCCGAATCACGGACCAGGGCACGCCGCCAAACCGTAACGTCGCCACTGTCGGCGCCGACGACGAAGAGGAAGGGTAAGAATGCGTCACCGCAAAGTCGGCAGACAGCTTCGCCGCACGAGCGAGCAGAAGCTGGCTCTGATGAGGAGCCTGGCCAAGGCGCTCATCGAGCGTGGCGCCATTGAAACCACCGAGGCGAAAGCGAAGGAGCTGCGCCCGTTCGTGGAGAAGTTGATCACGAAGGCGAAGACGGGTACGCTCCATAACCGTCGTCTCGCCGGCCGTCACGTGCAGCACCGCGCGACCGCGGACAAGCTGTTCCAGGAAGTCGGGCCGCGCTTCGCGACCCGGAAGGGCGGCTATACACGCATTCTCAAGACTGGTCATCGTAAGGGCGACGGCGCCGAGATGGCGCGCATCGAGCTTATCGGGACCGAGGGCTGATCGATATGGCGCAAATCAAAAGAAATCGCTGCTACGTGTGCGACAAAGGCGTCGCTTTCGGAAACAACGTCTCACACGCGAACAACAAGACCCGACGCACCTGGAAGCCCAATCTCCAGGTTGCTCGGGTGCTCGTCGACGGCAAGATCACGAAGGTCAAGGTCTGCACCCGTTGTCTCCACGCTGGAAAGATTCAGCGGGCGCCGAGGGGAAAGAGCGCTGCGTGACGCTCGCGCGCCGGGCGAAGGAATGGGGAGCCCTTTGGGCTCCCCTTTTTTTGATAACAACTGATGACTACACGCTGCCGGCTGGCCGCTGCCCGCTACGCGCTTCCCGCGGCGTGTATTGTTCTTTGGTTCTCCCAACCCGCCACGCGAACTATTTTCCCTGACGTGAATCCCACCCGACGGCCAAGTGCCTAAGCGCACCGACATCCACAGGATCCTGCTCATCGGCTCCGGCCCGATAATCATCGGGCAGGGTGCGGAGTTCGACTATTCGGGTACGCAGGCGGCCAAGGCGCTCCGCGAGGAAGGTTTCGAAGTCATCCTCGTCAACTCGAATCCGGCGACGATCATGACGGATCCGGAGTTCGCCGATCGGACCTACATCGAGCCCGTAACGCCCGAGTACGTGGAGCTCGTCATCGCACGGGAGCGGCCCGACGCCCTCCTTCCGACGATGGGCGGCCAGACCGCGCTCAACGTCGCGATGAAGCTGGCCGAGAATGGGGTGCTCGAGAAATACGGCGTGGAGCTTATTGGGGCTGACGCTCGCGCCATCGCGATGGCAGAAGATCGCAAATTATTCGGCGAAGCAATGCGCCGCATCGGCCTCGCCGTACCGCAGGGCGGGATCGCAACGACACTCGACGAGGCCCTCGATATAGTCGAGACGACCGCGTTTCCCGCGATCATCCGACCGGCCTTCACCCTTGGCGGCACCGGCGGAGGCATCGCGTACAACAGGCAGGAATTCGAGGACGTCGTACGCCGTGGCCTGGATTTGTCTCCGGTCACCCAGGTACTCGTCGAGCGAAGCGTCATCGGCTGGAAGGAGTTCGAGCTCGAGGTGATGCGGGACGGCGCCGACAATGTCGTCATCGTCTGCTCCATCGAGAACATCGACCCGATGGGCGTCCACACGGGTGACTCGATTACGGTTGCGCCCGCGATGACACTCACCGACCGCGAATACCAGTCGATGCGCGACGCCGCGGTCGCGGTCATCCGCGAGATCGGAGTCGAAGCGGGCGGCTGCAACATTCAGTTCGCTATCAATCCCGTCGATGGCGAGATGCTGGTGATCGAGATGAATCCGCGGGTTTCACGCTCGTCAGCGCTCGCCTCCAAAGCGACTGGCTTTCCCATAGCCCGAATCGGAACCAAGCTCGCCGTCGGTTACAGGCTCGACGAGATCCCCAACGATATCACCAAGACCACGCCGGCTTCGTTCGAGCCCGTGCTCGATTATGTCGTGGTCAAGTGTCCCCGCTTTGCGTTCGAGAAATTCCGCGCCGCGAGTCCGCGACTCACCACGCAGATGAAATCGGTCGGCGAATCGATGGCGATCGGCCGCACCTTCAAGGAAGCATTTCAGAAAGCGCTTCGCGCACTCGAGATTGGACGACCCGGCTGGACAACCGCGTCGTCGCTGGCGGACGATCGGCTCGAGGATGACTCGCCCGATTCTCTGAGGGCAGCGCTGAGACAGCCGACGCCGGAGCGCGTCTTTCAGATCAAGCGCGCTCTCCAGATCGGGATAGAGCCGGTCGAGATCAGCGAGCTCACGGGAATCGATCCGTGGTTCGTCTCGCAGATGCACGAGCTTCTCGAGGCGGAGCGCGCATACGCGTCGCTGGCGTCAGTGAGACAGGATACTCTGCGTGAGATGAAGCGGATGGGCTTCTCCGACCGGCAGCTCGCGGATTTGCGGGATGAATCGGAGCAGTCGGCGCGCTCGAGACGCACCGGATTCGGTATCGTGCCGGCGTACAAGATGGTCGACACGTGCGCGGGCGAGTTTCCTTCGGCCACGCCGTACCTCTACAGCAGCTACGACGAAGAGAGCGAGGCGCCGCGGACCGGCAAGCGCTCGGTGGTGATACTTGGCAGCGGTCCAAACAGAATAGGCCAGGGAGTCGAATTCGACTACTGTTGCGTGCGCGCCGCTTTGGCGCTCAGGGATCAGGGATACGAGACGATCATGATCAACTCGAACCCTGAAACTGTCTCCACCGACTTCGACATCTCCGACAAGCTGTACTTCGAGCCGCTCGCGCTCGAGCACGTGCTCGACATCGTTGAGCGCGAGCAGCCTGTCGGTGTCATCGTCCAGCTCGGCGGTCAGACACCGCTCAAGCTGACGAACGGCCTCGCGCAGGCGGGTGTTCGGATACTCGGTACTCAACCTGACTCGATCGACACCGCTGAGGATCGGCGGAGGTTCGATGCGATCGCGCGCAAATTGGGAATCAGACAGCCGGAGAACGGAACGGCCACCAGTCTCGAGGAAGCAGCTGCCGCGGCTGAGCGAATTGGATATCCGGTGCTTGTCCGTCCGTCGTACGTGCTGGGCGGGCGCGCGATGGAGATTGTCTATGACGAACGGTCCCTCAAGCAGTATTTCGAGCGTGCCGCGCGCGTGTCAGAGGACAAGCCCGTCCTCATCGATCGTTTTCTCGAGGACGCGTTCGAGGCAGATGTCGACGCGGTTTGTGACGGCGAGCGGGTGGTGATCGGCGGCGTGATGCAGCACATCGAAGATGCAGGAATTCACTCCGGCGATTCAGCTTGCGTGCTTCCCCCGTATCTGATCGACGAAGAGCACATCGACACGATGCGCGCGCACACGGTCCAGCTGGCGAAAGCTCTCGAAGTTGTTGGCTTGATCAACGTCCAATACGCGATCAAAGACCAGCAGGTCTACGTCCTCGAAGTAAATCCGCGCGGGAGTCGAACGGTGCCATTCGTCTCCAAGGCGATCGGCGTTCCTCTCGCTGCTATTGCCGCCCGCTGTATGCTGGGTGAGTCGCTCGAAGACCTGGGCTACACCGAGGAGATCACGCCCGCCTACATCTCAGTGAAGGAGGCGGTGTTCCCCTTCAACAAGTTCCGCGAATTCGATCCTATCCTTGGACCAGAGATGCGGTCGACGGGCGAAGTCATGGGTATATCGGATTCGTTCGGTAGCGCATTTGGCAAGGCGCAGCTGGCCGCTGACAACGTATTGCCCACTGATGGCGCGATATTCATCACGGTCAACGACTCCGACAAGCGCACGGTGACTCCGATCGCGCGTCGATTCCAGGAGATGGGATTCAAACTGTTCGCGACGAGCGGAACAGCGAAGCATCTGCGCGGGCGCGGAATTCCGGTGGAGACCGTTCTCAAGATTCATGAGGGCCGGCCCAATGGCATCGACATGATGCTAAACGGCGATGTGCAGCTGCTGATCAACACTCCGCTCGGCAAGGAATCACAGCGCGACGACTACACAATGCGACAGGCTGCGATCGCGACTCGCGTAGCGTACACGACGACGCTATCGGCCGCGAATGCCGCGTGTGACGCGATCCTTTCCCTCCGGTCGCGCGCGCCGTCGGTGCTGTCGCTTCAGGAGTGGCACGCGCGTATTCCGAGGGAGGCGAGCGTTTGATGGCGAAGCCATTCATACATGAGTCAGCGTACGTGGACGACGGAGCCACGATTGGCTCCGACACCAAAATCTGGCATTTCTGCCACGTGCTCGGCGGCGCGGTGATCGGAGACCGGTGCTCGCTCGGGCAGAACGTAGTGGTGATGAACGGCGTGAAGATCGGCAACAACGTCAAGATTCAGAACAACGTGTCGGTCTACGAGGGTGTCGAGCTGAGCGACGACGTATTCTGCGGCCCGTCAATGGTGTTCACGAACGTCATCAATCCGCGCAGCCACGTCTCGCGGAAGAACGAGTATCGGAAGACGCTCGTGGGCCGCGGTGCGACAATAGGTGCTAACGCGACAGTTGTCTGCGGAGTAACTCTCGGAGAATATGCGTTCGTCGGCGCGGGCAGTGTCATCACGCGCGACGTGCCGGCGTACGCGCTCATGGTCGGCGTTCCAGCTCGCAAACTCGGCTGGATGTGCCAGTGTGGGGAGCGCCTCGATGACGCGAATCCATCCCAATGTGGCACCTGCGGCACGAGGTACGAGTTGAAAGGGAACGAGCTAAAGAGGGTGGGGAAGTGAACTCGGAAAAAAATTTCAGGATAGCGCTCGTCGGTTGCGGGCGAATCAGCAGGAACCATTTCGAAGCCATCCAGAAAGTGGACGGTCTGGAGCTCGTGGCGGTCTGTGATGTCGACCCGGAGCGGGCAAAGAACGCAGGCGTCCAGTGGGATGTGCCATCCTACACGTCGCTCGAACGGTTGCTCAAGGAAAGCAAAGCCGACGTCGTGACGGTCGCGACCCCATCCGGTCTGCACGCGGAACTGGGAATCATCGCTGCCGAAGCGGGGAAGCACGTCGTGATGGAGAAGCCGATGGCGATCTCATTGACGGGTGCCGACGCGCTGGTTCATGCGTGCGATAAAGCGGGAGTGCAGCTGTTCGTGGTCAAGCAAAATCGTCTCAATCCGCCAATTCAGCTTCTCAAGCGTGCGGTCGATAGAAATCGGTTCGGCCGAGTGTATCTGGCGAGCTGCACGGTGCACTGGACGCGTCCGCAGGAGTACTACGATCAGGCGCCGTGGCGCGGGACGTGGGAGTTCGACGGTGGGGCGTTCATGAATCAGGCGTCGCATTACGTGGATCTCATCCAGTGGCTGATGGGCCCGGTCGAGAGCGTCATGGCGAAGACGGCGACGCTTGCGCGCAGGATCGAAACCGAGGACACGGGCATCGCGATCATGAAATTCCGATCGGGAGCGCTCGGCACCATCGAGGTGACGATGCTCGCGTACCCGCGAAACCTCGAGGGATCGATCACCATACTCGGGGAGAAGGGGTCGGCGAAGGTCGGCGGCACCGCGGTCAACAAGATCGAGCACTGGGAATTCGCGGAATACGACGATGATGACAAGCTGGTCGACGCGGCGAACACGAATCCGCCGAACGTATACGGCCTGGGCCATCAGGGCTATTACCGGAACGTCCTGGCTGTTCTGAGGGGTGAGGCGCGACCGGACACCGACGGCCGAGCGGGGCGGAAATCGCTGGAGCTTATCCTGGGCATCTACGAGTCAGCGAAGACGGGGCGGGACGTCCCGCTCCCGCTGCGCGCGAAGGTTTGATAGCGCGGTCCAGCCTCCGGTTCAATATCTTTAAAGGCTCCGCTCGGCTTCAAATTCACATCAGAGACTAATGGCCGTACCGTTACTCGATCTCAAGGCACAGCACGCGACGATCCGCGATTCCGTAGCGAACGCGATGATGAAGGTTGTCGAGGACCAGGCCTTCATTCTTGGCGAGCCCGTCGAGCGTCTGGAGCGCGACGTCGCAAAGCTTTCGCAGACCACTCACGCCATAGGCTGTGCGAATGGGACCGACGCGCTGCTCCTTTCTCTCCGTGCTCTGAATGTCGGGCGCGGAGACGAAGTACTGACCACACCGTTCACTTTCTTCGCGACCGCCGGCGCTGTGCACAATGTCGGGGCGCGCCCCGTTTTCGCGGACATCGAACCGGATACTTTCAACCTGTCGGGCGACACTATCGCATCGGGTATCAAGCCATCGACGCGGGCGATCATCGCGGTGGATTTGTTCGGTCAGATGGCGCCGATCGAGTCGATGATGGATGCCGCGGGGGATATTCCACTCATAGAGGACGCGGCGCAATCGATCGGAGCGCGACGCAAGATCGACGGAAAGTGGGTGATGGCGGGAGAGGCGGCGACGATCGGCACCTTCAGCTTCTTTCCGTCAAAGAATCTGGGCGGCTATGGTGACGGTGGGATGATGGTGACGCAACGCGACGATCTCGCGACTCGCCTGCGCCGGCTCCGCGTCCACGGCGGTCTCAAGACCTATTACCACGAAGAGGTCGGCTACAACAGCAGACTGGATGCGTTGCAGGCGGCGATTCTCTCGGCGAAGCTGCCGATGCTATCGTCGTGGAGCGCGGCTCGTCGCAAGAATGCGGCGTACTACGATGCGGCGTTCGCCGATCTCGACGATGTGCGTACCCCGACCATCGATCCAGCGAACGAATCCATCTACAACCAGTACACGTTGCGCGTGGCTCGCCGCGAGGGTTTACAGGAGCATCTCAAAGCCAGGGGGATCGGGTCGGCGATCTATTATCCGCTTTCGCTGCATCTCCAGCCGTGTTTTGAATATCTCGGCTACAAGCGCGGTGCGTTCCCCGAGAGCGAGCGGGCTACGAAAGAAGTGATATCACTGCCTGTTTACCCCGAGCTGACGCAGACGCAGCTCGACGAGGTGATCGACGCGGTACGCGGCTTCTACGGCCGCTGAATCAACTACACTCTACACGTGAGTCATCAGGTGAGTATAAAGGATCAGCTCCTCGCAAAAATTGAAAACAGGTCGGCTTGCGTCGGCATAGTCGGACTTGGCTACGTCGGATTGCCGCTCGCCGTCGAATTCGCGAAGTCCGGATTCCGAGTGATTGGGTACGACGTCAGCAACAGGGTTTGCGAGCAGTTGATGAACGGCAAATCCCACATTCAGGATGTCCCCAATTCGGAGCTTGCTCCACTCCTCAAATCCGGAAAATTCTCGGCAACGACTGACGAGAAGCGGCTCTTCGAGACAGACGCAATCTCGATCGCGGTGCCGACGCCTCTTGGCAAGACGCGAGACCCCGATATGAGCTACGTGATCGGGGCGGCCGAGGCGATCGGGCGCAATTGCCATCCGGGACTGGTGATCGTGCTAGAGAGCACGACCTATCCCGGTACGACCCGAGAGCTAATGCAGCCGATGCTGGAAGAAGGCGGGCTCAAGGTCGGCGAAGATGTCTTCCTCGCCTTCAGCCCCGAGCGAGTTGATCCCGGCAACAAGAAATGGACGACGAAGAACACTCCGAAAGTCGTTGGTGGAATCACGGCTGCGTGCACCGAAGTGGCGAGCGCGCTCTATTCATCCTGCCTCGAGTCAATCGTCCCCGTGTCGAGCACCGAGACGGCCGAGCTCGTAAAGCTGCTCGAGAACACTTTCCGCGCGGTGAACATCGCCATGGTCAACGAGATGGCGATCGTTTGCGACAAGCTCGGCGTGGATGTGTGGGAAGTCATCGATGCCGCTACGACCAAGCCGTTCGGATTCATGAAGTTCACGCCGGGCCCCGGTATCGGCGGACACTGCATCCCGCTCGACCCGCACTACCTTGCCTGGAAAATGAGGACGCTGAACTACAAGACGCGGTTCATCGATCTCGCGAGCGAGATCAACAGCGAGATGCCCGCCGTCGTCGTGCGCAAGGTTGCACAGGCTCTCAACGATGACAGAAAATCGGTGAACGGGAGCCGGGTTCTCGTGCTCGGAGTCGCCTACAAGAAAGACATCAGCGACATGCGTGAGAGCCCGGCACTTGATGTCATCCGCCTGCTCGAGGACCAGGGCGCCGATGTCGCGTACCACGATCCTCACGTCCTCAGCTACAGGGAAAACGGTCACGAGCGTTCCAGCGTTTCGCTCACTGACGCCGAGCTCAAGCGATCCGATGCAGTCGTGATCGTAACCGACCATTCCGATCTGGACTACCAGCGCATCGTCGATCTCGCCCGGGTCGTGGTCGACACCAGAAATGCCACCGCGAAGCTCGCGAGAGGCAAGGGCAGAATCGTGTCGCTGGCTTCCGTGACATCCTACGCCACTGCCTAACTCGCTCAACTCGTGAACATAACCGTAATAGGAACAGGCTACGTCGGACTGGTCGTCGGCGCTTGCCTGGCGGAGACTGGAAACACCGTTTGCTGCGCGGACATCGATGCCGCGAAAATCGCGCGTCTCAAGAAAAGCGAAGTGCCGATATATGAGCCGGGGCTCGAGTCGCTCGTCGAGAGAAATCAGAAAGAGGAAAGACTTTCTTTCACCACGGACCTCGCCGCTGCGATCTCCGGCGCGGAAGTAGTCTTCATTGCGGTAGGAACTCCGCCCGACGGAGAAGGATCCGCGGATCTCAAGTACGTTCTGCAGGTGGCAGAGTTGGTCGGCCGGCACATGTCGGGCGAGATGGTGGTGGTTACGAAGTCGACGGTCCCGGTTGGGAGCGCGGCAAAGGTAGGCAAAGTCGTCGCCAGGGAAGCGAAGTTTCCGTTCCATATGTGCAGCAACCCAGAGTTCCTCAAAGAGGGCGCCGCGGTAGAAGATTTCATGCGGCCCGACAGAGTGATACTCGGCGTAGACAGCGCGCACGCCAGGAAAGTCATGACGGAGCTTTACGGTCCGTTCGTGCGCAGCGGAAAGCCGATCATACTCATGGACATCCCTTCCGCGGAAATGACCAAGTACGCGGCGAATGGGATGCTTGCGACGCGGATCTCATTCATGAATGAGATCGCGAATCTCTGCGACAAGCTCGGAGCAAACGTCGAGTTCGTAAGGCGCGGAATTGGGAGCGACTCGCGCATCGGACCTTCGTTTCTGTTCCCAGGTCCCGGATTCGGAGGCTCGTGTTTTCCCAAAGACGTGAGAGCCCTCGTGAAGACGGGCCAGGAGTGCGGCGTGTCGCTTGACGTCCTCGCGGGCGTTCACTCAGCGAACGAGAGGCAGAAGACGATTCTCCTGAGCAAGGTTAGGCGCGCGCTGGGTGGCGATCTCAAGGGACGGCGGATCGCGATTTGGGGCCTCGCATTCAAGGCGGGAACGGATGACATGCGCGAGGCTCCATCGCTGATCCTGATCGCGGCACTCCTGGCCGAAGGCGTGTCGGTTTGCGCTCATGATCCGGCCGCGATGGAACACACCCGGGGTTTGCTCGGCAACCGAATAGATTATGCTGAGACTAATTATGAGGCGCTCGTCGGCGCTGACGCCCTCGTGGTTGTCACGGACTGGAACGAGTATCGCCATCCCGATTTCGAGCGGGTGAAGCGCACCCTCAAGCAGCCGGTTATCGTCGATGGCCGGAATCTTTACGACGTCGAGAGAATGCGGGAGCTGGGCGTGCGATACCATTCAATTGGCAGGCCCTCCGTATGAACACGCTCGACGGCAAAGGGT
>JBOHTC010000198.1:0-1219 GCA_050733495.1 Gemmatimonadaceae bacterium
GCCCGCGGGCGATCAGCCGAAAGCGATCGCCGAGCTGTCGGCCGGACTCGATCGCGGCGATCGGTTCCAGACCCTGCTCGGCGTCACCGGCTCGGGCAAGACGATGACGATGGCCAATGTCATCAAACATCACGGCCGCCCGACGCTGGTGCTGTCGCACAACAAGACCCTCGCCGCGCAGTTGTACGGCGAGATCAAGAGCTTCTTCCCGCACAACGCCGTCGAGTACTTCATCTCGTACTACGATTACTACCAGCCCGAAGCGTACGTCCCAACGACCGACACCTACATCGAAAAGGACGCGTCGATCAATGAGGACATCGATCGACTGCGACTCCGCGCAACGTCGAGTCTCATGGAGCGTAGCGACGTCATAATTGTCGCCACCGTCTCGGCGATCTATGGGTTGGGCGATCCGCGCAGCTACCGCGAGCAGATGGTCACGCTCACCAAAGGCCAGAAAATCCCGCGCGACGACATTCTGCGCTCGCTCGTGAAGATTCAGTACTCGCGCAACGACATGGGTCTCGAGCGCGGCACGTTCCGCGTGCGCGGCGACACCGTCGAGATCCTGCCGGCCTACGAAGAGCAGGGCGTGCGTGTCGAGATGTGGGGTGACGAGATCGAGAAGATCAGCAAGATCAATCCGCTCACCGGCGACACCATCGCGAATCTGGAAAAGGCGGCCATTTATCCCGCGAAGCATTTCGTCACATCGCGTCCCACGATCGAGCGCGCTGTTGGTCTCATTCGAGACGAGCTCGCCGAACGGCTGACAGAGCTTCGTGCGTCGAACAAGCTGCTCGAGGCCCAGCGTCTCGAATCGCGCACCAACTTCGACATCGAGATGATGCTGGAGATCGGCACCTGTGCCGGAATCGAGAACTACTCGCGCCATCTCTCCGGCCGGTCTGTTGGTGAGAGACCAGCTTGTCTCTTCGATTATTTCCCGGAAGATTTCCTCGTCGTCGTCGACGAGTCGCACGTCACGCTTCCGCAGATCGGCGGCATGTTCAACGGCGATCGCGCGCGTAAGCTCACCCTCGTCGACTATGGATTTCGTTTACCGAGCGCGCTCGACAACCGTCCGCTCATGTTCGACGAGTTTCTCTCCCTCACACCGCGGGCGATCTTCGTGTCCGCCACACCCGGGGAGCTCGAGCTGCAGCTCTCGCAGGGCGTGATCGTCGAGCAGATCATCCGCCCGACGGGGCTGGTG
>JBOHTC010000199.1:0-1270 GCA_050733495.1 Gemmatimonadaceae bacterium
TCCGCGGTCCCCGTGAGCCATTCGAGCAGCACTTTTCTTCTCAGCCACACCACAACTGCATGAGCGAACCACGCCGACGTCCTTTTCGTCGCGGCCGGCGCAGCCGTCCGTCCGGCAATCAACCACTTTCTCCCGAATCCTACGGTGATACCGATCCGTATCTGGAGCCAATGGACCCTTCAACACCAACACCCGACGCAGCAGACATTCCTGATGTCCGCGATAATATGACTTCACCAGCACTTCCCTCTCCGACCCCCAGCTCCACACCAGCGCCCGAGTCCTCGGCGCCCTCCGACTCAGAATCAAACTCCACGTCCGCTCCCGCCAACGGAACGAGCGCGACGGGCGGCGTTCCGCAACAGTACAATCCGCAAGCAGTGGGCGGACAACAGCAGCAGCGCGAAGGCAACCAGCAGAACCGTCATCCGGGCGAGCGCGACCATCGTCACAACGGACGTCGCGGCCGCAACCAACGTGGACGCGGAAGACAGCGCCAGCCGCAACAGCCGGCCGGCCAACGCGGCGATCAGGCTCAGCGTGATCGCGCGCCTGCCGCTCCCGTCGTTCCGGACAGCGAGACGACGGGCTGGTTCGACCCGCAGCGCGAAGGCGGGTTCGTTCGTCGAGCCGCGAACAGCTACCTCGCTGAGCCCGGTGACGCGTACATGCCGACGCAGATCATGCGTCAGTACATGCTCCGCCGCGGCGACCAGATTCTCGCCACCACCGGCCACGACCACCGCAATCGCGTCGTCGTCGTAGACGTCCAGCAGATCAACGGCGCCGACCCGACAGAAGCCGCGCGACGGCCCGACTTCGGCTCACTCATCGCATCGTACCCGGAGCGAAAGCTCAAACTGGAGACGGGTCGTCCCGCCAAGGGCGGACCAGAGTTAACCCGGAGAGCAATCGATCTCATCGCTCCGATCGGCTACGGCCAGCGGGCGCTCATCGTCGCCCCCGCTCGCGCCGGAAAGACGATGCTTCTACAGGCGATCGTCGAAGGCGTGGCGATCAATCATCCACAGGCGGTTTTGCTGGTTCTCCTCGTAGACGAGCGCCCTGAGGAAGTGAGCGAGATGATCACCTGGGGCTATGGCGAGGTTGTTGCCTCCAGCTTCGATATGCCTGCGGTGCGGCACACCGATGTCACCGAGATGGTGCTCGAACGTGCGCGCCGCCTAGTGGAGCTCGGAAAGGATGTCGTCATCGTGCTGGACTCGATCACACGCATGGCACGCGCTTACAACACCGTTGAGCGCGGTAC
>JBOHTC010000200.1:0-1294 GCA_050733495.1 Gemmatimonadaceae bacterium
GCGGACGCCGGTTACCTCACCCGCCGCCTCGTCGACGTCGCGCAGGATGTGACGATCACCGAGGAAGATTGCGGAACCATCCTTGGCCTCGAGGTCGGAGCGCTGAAGGAAGGCGAGGACATCATCGAGCCGCTGGCCGAGCGTATCGTCGGCACTGTGGCAGCAGAGGATATTTACGACGTCCATGAGATAGACGAGTCCGGCCAGAGATCGCTGCTGGTCGAGGCCGGTCAGCTCATCGACGAAGACATGGCTCGAGGGATCGAAGAGTCGGGCCTCGAGACTGTCAAAATACGCTCCGTGCTTACGTGTGAAGCGAAGCGCGGTCTCTGCCAGATGTGCTACGGCCGCAACCTCGCGACCATGGGAATGGTTGACAAGGGTGAAGCCGTCGGAATCATTGCCGCGCAGTCGATCGGCGAGCCTGGAACTCAGCTGACACTCCGTACCTTCCACATCGGTGGAACTGCGGCTCGTATCGCTGAGCAGACGGCGCGCAAGTCGAAGGTCGCGGGAACGATCGAGTACGGCGACAGGCTGGTTGTCGTCAACAATGCGGAGAAGCAGCAGATCGTTACTTCGTACGAGGGAGAGCTCACGATCAAGAGCTCTGGCGAGCGCAACGCTTCGGTTGGCGCGCGACTCCAGGTTCCTCTTGGCGCTACACTGATGGTGAAGGACGGCGCGGAGGTGAAGAAGGACGACATCATCTTCACCTGGGATCCTTACACGAACCCGATCATCGCCGACGTCGACGGTACGATTCGCTTCGTCGACCTGATTCCGGACGAGTCGGTGTCCGAGGAGCTCGACGAGCTCACCGGTCTCCGTCAGACCGTCGTCATCGAAGACAAGGAGAAGAAGCTCCACCCGCACATCGAGATCATCGAGACCAAAGGCGGCAAGGAAAAGCGCCTGAGAGACTTCGTGATTCCGGTGGGCGCGCAGCTCACCGTGGAAGACGGCAAGAAGATAAGTGCGGGAACCACCATAGCGAAGATTTCACGCGAAGCGTACAAGACCCGCGACATCACCGGTGGTCTGCCTCGCGTCGCCGAGTTGTTCGAGGCGCGTCGTCCCAAGGATCCGGCAACGATTTCCGAGATCGACGGTGAAGTCCGGTTCGGCGATATCAAGCGCGGCAAGCGCGAGATCAGAGTAGTGCCGAAGGACACGCCGGTGGACACGGAGGAGCCGGGTCAGCTGTACGAGATTCCGGCCGGCAAGCACCTTCGCGTGCACGCCGGCGACTGGGTGAGAGCGGGAGACCGTCTCTCCGAAGGTCCCGTGAACC
>JBOHTC010000201.1:0-34083 GCA_050733495.1 Gemmatimonadaceae bacterium
CCTCCGCCCCCACCACCGCCGCCGCCGCCGCCACCACCTCCTCCTGCCTTTTTTTGGCGAAGGGCGAGCTCGTAATTCCAGCGAGCGTCCGAATCCGCGACCGCGACTTCGAGGATCTGTTTGTACCGATAGAGCGCGCTGTCGAGCGGCACATCCGCGGAATCCTTACTGCGTCTACCTTGAACCAGATAGTCCAGACCAAGGTTGAATCTCGCGTGGTGACGGACTTCTATGTCCTTTGAATCGGCGGCGTGCGTAAGCGGCGCTATTGCAGGCTTCAGAGAATCCCGCTTGAGCAGATTCGTCCCGGTGTTGTAGAGCGCGATCGCTGGCTTGTCGCGCCCCTGACCCGGACGGCAGGACGCTGTAAGAAGAAGCATTGCGGCGGTCGTTGCAGCCGCCGCCACAGCTCTCGAGCGACGGCGTCGGGTTTGAGAAAAGGTATCAGCGGCAAGGAGAAGAAGAGCGGCGAGAACGAACCACTGGAATTGCGTTCCGAGGTTCTCACCCGACACCACCGAGCGTGGGTTCGCGTGCAGCACGTTCAACGCCTGGCGTATTTTTCCGGCCCTGTCCGGAGTCCGGGCATCGATGAAAACGCCTTTCGCCTCGTCCGCGATCTGTTGCAGTAGCTGTGGATCGTAGCGCGTGATGACGATGTTGCCGTTCTCATCTCGCTTCTGCGTGACGACGCGATTTTCCACGATCGGAATCGTCGAGCCCTGAGTAGTGCCGAACCCTACCGTGAATACGGATATCCCGAGATCGTGGGCGCGTTTGGCCTCGGCAAGCACTTCGTCCGGGTTGTCGAACCCCTCACCGTCACTCATGAGTACTATCGCACGGTCTCCCGGAGACTTGTTCAGCGAAAGGAGATTCGTCGCCTGCCGGAGCGCGCTCGAAAGTGAGCTTCCACCCTGCCCGACGATCGATGGATCAAGGTTCTCGAGAAAAAGGTCGAGCGCGCTGTTGTCGACTGTGAGTGGTGTGAGTATGTAGCTTCGTCCGGCAAAGGCGAGGAGCGCGAATCGGTCGCCTGGTGAGAGGTCGCGGAGCCTGTTAATCTCCTGCTTCATTGCGAGCAGTCGGCTTGGCTTTTCGTCGGTGGCGAGCATCGACAGCGACGCGTCGAGCGCGAGCACTACATCGACGCCCTCCTGCTTGACGACGTTCTGCTCGAGACCCCATCGCGGGCCGGCGAATGCCACTCCGAGCAACAGCGCTGCGAGCGTCGCGCGGACGACTCGGGTCCATGTCCTGCCTGGAGCGATCGACGGCGCGAGACGAGCGATCATCGACGGAGTTCCGAGCCGAGCGAGGCGAGCGAGGCGCGCGCGTACGCCAGACCGAACAAGGAACGCGGTCGCGATCGGAAGTATCACCGCGAGCGACAAGGCCCATGGCCACTGCACATATCTAAGAAGGTTGCTCAAGGAATCGGCGCCTTCCACGCGACGAGTGCCAGCTCTCCGACGAGCGAAAGGAGCCCGACGAGAAGCGGCCATCGATACAGCTCGGTGTAACGCACGACTGTGCTCGAGTGAACCGGCGCGCGCTCCATTTGATCGATCACGCTGTAGATGTTCTGAAGCGCGGCAGCGTCGCGCGCACGGAAATATCTGCCGCCCGTCATGCGCGCGATGTTGCTCAGGAGCTGTTCGTCGATCTCGACTGGCTGGTACTGGTAGATGAGGCCGCCGGCGGCGTTTCTGCCGACAGGAACGGGCGCCATCCCCGCGCTGCCGACGCCTATTCCGTAGATCTTGATTCCGTAGGCAGCGGCGGCTTTCGCCGCGGTCAATGGATCGACAGTGCCGCGATTGTTGACCCCATCGGTGAGGAGGATGAGCACGCGAGATTTTCCGGGTGCATCTCTCAACCTGTTCGCCGCTGTCGCGATCGCGGTTCCGATTGCGGTGCCGTCCTCGAGTTGGCCGGCTTGAAGGTTCGACACTGCTTGCATCACCACTGGATAGTCCGTGGTGAGTGGAACCTGAGTCAACGCCTCGCCGGCGAATGCAACGACGCCGATTCTGTCCGATGTCCGGCGCGAGATGAATTGCTTCACCTTTTGCTTCGCGACCTCGATCCTGTTCGCGGGCCGAAAGTCGAGCGCCAGCATCGAGCTCGACAAGTCGATGGCGAGAATAATGTTGATGCCTTCACTCGTGCGGGTCTCGATGTGCGCGCCCGAGCGCGGACGGGCCAGCGCCAGGACGAGAGCCGCGAGGGTGATATTCCGGAGAAACAAAATTGTCTTTGGAATCCAGCTGCCTGTACTGGGACCAGTGGCCAAGACGGCGGTGCGCGAGAACACGATCGCATCCTTCCGGCGGCGCCGCCGCCACAGCCACCAGACTGGCAACAATGCCAGCAACCACAGGGCTTCGGGAGAATAGAGCTCGAAGAGGCCGAGGACGTTCACGCGGCGCGTTCCTTCGCCGCGGCTGCTTTCCGGGCGGGCTCGGACTCGGGGTTGAGTCGGGCTTCGACGTGATCGACGATTGCCCGCGCCGTCGCGGCGGCGTCACGCGCCTCGTTCTCTCCAGCATCGACGCGCGCGAACTTGATGAGATCGGCGCGATCGAGCAGTGACGGCAGCTCCGCCTCCGCGCCGTCGCGCGGCTGCATCGCGAGGAGGAGCTCTGACGTCGTATCCGAGCGCCGCACTCGGGGAACCCGCGCTGCAAGGTATTCGCGAGCGACGTCGACCGTGAGCGCCAGAAACACCCCAGCGCGGCCAGCCTCGATCAAACCGAGTCCTTGTATACGATTGAACTCGTGTTGTGCTCGGACGTAAGGATCCACAGGAGCCTTGGGTCTGTTCCTGTATCTGCGCCACGCCCACCAAAGAAGAATCGCGAAGATGATTGCGGCCAGGAGTGCTATCCACGGCCACCAGTTGAACACGGCCAAAACGATTAAAGGCCTCGGCGGCTTTGGAACTCTAAGCGCCGTATCGGCCGGAAGTATTGATTTGACGAACACGGAGGCGCCACTGAGAACCGGACGTCGCTCTTCTGCTCCGTAGGTAACGCGAACATCCGGTATCCGGAGCGGTTGCACGCCGACATCCCACGCAACGAGATGGTAGAGCGCGACAGCGGTGTCCCCAAGCATCGACACGAGCTTCTCGCCGCGCAGCTCGATGGGCCGGACGCCGTTCTGCGTCGCCGTATCTGGTCCGGCCGCAAATTCAAAGCGAACGCCTTTGGGCGCGAGAACTTTGACGAACAGGTCGAATGGCTGTCCGATGATGACTGTATCGGGGCTCACTCTGTATCCCATCTGAACCTGCAGTGTGGCGGCGGCTGGCGCAGAACTCGTTACTCTTTGTGAAACTGCCGCGGTGGCCGCCGCTCTTTGCGGAGCAGCTGCCTGAAGAAGGAGCAGGCCTACCGCCGCAAGCATCAGCGCCGCCGAGCTCGCGTCTCGCGCGCGCGAAAGAACCGAAGAAGCGGCTCAACGACGCCGCCCTCGGTGCGCACTGCGACTTCGTCGATCGCCAGACGGCGCAAGAGATGCTTTCGCGTTTCGCGCTCCGCCGACACGCGCTTGGAGTATGAGTCGCGCACGCTGGGATGGCTCGTGTCGACTTCGAACGTCTCCCCCGTTTCAGGATCGATCAGGCGCGCGATTCCGATATCGGGAAGCTGCCGCTCGCTCGGATCCTCGACGGTGACCGCGACCACATCGTGATGCTGCGCGAGGAGCTTGAGCGGATGATCGATGTCGGCCTCCAGGAAATCCGACACGATGAATACGATCGCATGCTCATTGAGCATCCGGGCGACATAATCGATCGCAGTTACCATGTCGGTGCCGCGACCCACCGGCTCGAACGCAAGGAGATCTCGGATGATTCGAAGTACGTGTCTCCTTCCCTTCCTGGGCGGAATCACGTGCTCGACGCGGTCTGTGAACAGAAGCACGCCAACGCGATCGTTGTTGCGGATTGCCGACATGGCGAGGACGGCGGCGAGCTCGCTCGCGAGCTCGCTCTTGAATCTCTTCACTGTTCCGAATCGCTCTGATCCCGAGAGATCGACGACGAGCATCACCGTCAGCTCGCGCTCCTCTATGTAGCGTTTGACGAACGGACGCCGCATGCGCGCCGTCACGTTCCAGTCAATTGAGCGGACCTCGTCGCCGGGCTGGTATTCCCGCACTTCGGAGAACTCCATTCCCTGACCCTTGAACACCGAGCGATATTCGCCAGTGAACACCGAATTGACGAGGCCGCGCGTGCGAAGCTCGATGAGCTTCACCTGCCTAAGGATCTCAGGTGGCACTCCCATCGGCTTTTCCGGAGTCCGCGGCGCAGGCGGCTTTCTGCGCCTTCCAAGCCCGAACAATGCCATCATGGAGCGGGAATAGACTCGAGCACACGACTTACGATCTCATCGCTCGTCACTTCTTCCGCCTCGGCCTCATACGTTCGCAGCACGCGGTGACGAAGAACGTCAGGAGCAATTGCCTTGACGTCGTCGGGTGTAACGAACGCGCGTCCTCGCAGAAATGCGTGCGCCCGTGATGCCTGGGCGAGAGAGAGCGTTGCACGTGGACTGGCGCCGAATTCGATCAGCGGCTCCAGCTCCGCCAGGCCCGCTTGTTCCGGGTTTCTGGTCGCGTGCACGATCTCGACGATGTAGTCGACGATCCGATCGTCCATGTACAGCTCCGCGATGTGCCGCCGAGTGGCAAGTATCTGCGCCGGGGTCGCGACCTGGCTCACCGGAATCGGATCGCCGCTCGCCATTCGGCGAAGGATCTCCTTTTCTTCTTCCCGCGACGGATAGCCGACGTGCAGCTTCAGCATGAAGCGGTCGACCTGCGCCTCGGGAAGCGGATACGTGCCTTCCTGCTCGATCGGGTTCTGTGTAGCAAGCACGAGGAAGGGCTCCTCGAGTATGTGCGTCGTTCCGCCAATGGTGACCTGCTTCTCCTGCATCGCCTCGAGCAGCGCTGCCTGCACCTTCGCCGGCGCGCGATTGATCTCGTCGGCGAGAATGATGTTGGCGAAGATCGGCCCCTTCTTGACCGAGAATCTGCCATTCGACTGGTCGTAGATCTGTGTTCCGACGACATCTGCGGGCAGCAGGTCCGGTGTGAACTGAATTCGGCTGAAGCTTGTATTGATTGCCTCGGCCAGCGTCCGGACCGTCAAGGTTTTGGCGAGGCCCGGTACTCCTTCGAGCAGGACGTGCCCGCCAGTCAGCAGACTTATCAGAAGCCGCTCGACCATGTATTCCTGGCCGACGATGCGGCGGCTCACCTGCTCAACAACCTCCTGAACTATCGATGCGTCAGCGGCTATAACGGCGTTTCCGGTCACGTCTTGCTCCTGGCTTGGTTGTCTTGCCTCCGTCGTCGCCACTGGCGAGCGCCGAAATGACTTCTTTTTCGCGCGGAGTAATTGCCCGCGTCCTTCCTGACTCCAGCGTTCCGAGTTTCACCGGACCAAACTTCGTGCGCACGAGCCGCTCGATCGTAAGGCCGAGTGCCTCGCATACCCTTCTGATTTCCCTCGTCCTTCCCTCCGCGATCGTGAGCTCGAGATCCCACACGCCGCGTCCGATGCGCCGAGCCGAGACATCGCGCGGAACGACTACTCCATCGTCCAGCTCTACCCCTCTCATCGCTGCGCGTGCCGCCGCCGCGCCATCGCCCCGCACCGTAGCGACGTACGTGCGCTCGACTTCGTTGCTGGGATGTGTCAATTTGTGCGCCGCGTCTCCGTCGTTGGTGAGAAGAAGGACGCCCTCGGTCATGTAATCGAGCCGGCCGACGTAAGTGAGGCCGGGAACATCTTCCACCAGATCGAACACCGTCCGGCGTCCCCCAGGATCTGCTCGCGTGGTTAGAACGCCGGTCGGTTTATTGAGTACGATCCACGTCGGCGCCATGGGAGTCGGGACTTTCTTTCCGTCGACCGTAATGTTGTCCACGGAAGGATCGACGCTCTGGCCGGTCTCGGCGATTGCTCCATTGATGCGCACGCGGCCGGCAGCCACCAACTCCTCGGCGCCGCGGCGCGAGGCGATCCCCGCGCGCGCGAGTGCGCGCTGGATCCTCATTGATTCGGGCATCAGTCAGCCCGTGGCGGGGCCTCGCCGTTGTCCCTCGTGGTTGCGACTGATTGAGGACTGGCCTGACGCGGAGCACGTAGCGCAATCGCGAGCTCGTCGGCGCGCGGAAGCTCCTCGAGGTGTCGCAGCGCGAACTGCTCGAGGAACGTGGGCGTCGTCCCATAAAGCAGCGGACGTCCGAGTCCTTCGCCACGGCCGACGATGTCGATCAATCCGCGCTCATTGAGGGACTTGAGGATGGCGCCAGCACCGACGCCTCGAATTTCTTCGATCTCGGCCCTGCCGATCGGCTGGCGATACGCTATGATCGCGAGGGTCTCGAGGGCCGCGGCGGAGAGGCGTTGGGGTCGGGCCGCGAGCTGGGCGCGCTCTATCGCCTCGGTGTATTCGGGGCGCGTGAGGATCTGCCAGCCGCCGGCGAGTTCAATCAGCTCGACGCCGTGTCCGTCAGCGTCGTAGTGATCGCGCAGCTCGGTCAACGCGGATTCGAGCGTTGATTCGCCGTCGTCAGCATGCGCTGCCATCAGGCGCAGCGCATCCAACGGAACCGGAACCGCGCTCGCGAAGAGCGCGGCCTCAAGCAGCTTCGCTAGAGGAGTCACGTGTAATTTCGAACGCCGCGAACGGTCGCGGCTGCGCAAGTCTAAGCTCGCCACGCCTCGCAAGCTCGAGCAACGCGAGCAACAGCGACAACACTTCCCAGGGTTCTGCTCTCTTGGGAACCACATCCTTCCAATGGGCATGAGCACGAATCGCGAGCAACGCACGGACAATACCGATCGCTCCGTCCACATCGAGTGCGCGCGGTACGACGTCATGGACGTGGGGTTTGCGCGCGAGCCGCAGGACGCGGTCGACTGCCGAAAGGAGCTCGGGCAACGATATCGTGAGCGGGCCCGCGACGGGAACCTGCACGATTTGCTGGGTGAATGCTCGCGCGAACCGGCCGCGCCTTTCTTCGCTGCGGCGTTCCAGCACGTCCACTACTTCGCGCACCTGCTGGTACTCGAGCAAGCGTCTCACCAATTCTGCGCGTGGATCCTCCCACACGTCTTCGCCCTCACGCCGAGGGAGCAGCATCTGCGCTTTGATGCGTACGAGACGAGCCGCCATCTCGAGATAATCGGCAGCTTCGTCGAGCTTGAGTGAAGAAATGCGGGCGAGAAACTGCTCCGCGATGCGCGCAATCGGAATGTCGTAGATGTCGATTTGTTCGTCGCGAATGAGCGAGAGCAGCAGATCGAGCGGCCCCGAGAACTCAGCGAGCTCGACGAGAAAAACCTCCGACGGAGCGGAGCTCGGCGTCGTGTCGCGCACGGCGAGCGCTACATCGTCCATTGGCTGGGAAGGATGAAGGGAAATACTGCGCGCGTCGCGAGTCGATCGAGAAGGAGTACCGGCTTGAACCACAGGTTGAGGACAGGAGCGCCAAACGCGATGAGAAGAAAAAGAATCAGCAAACCCTGAGCACCCAGCCGCTGATAGTTGAGCGCCCACGCCGGAGGGAGGATGTACTTGAAGACGTGCGAGCCATCGAGTGGCGGGATCGGAATCAGATTGAACGCTGCCAGCGCCAGATTTATCAGGACACCGTACAGCAGCATTGTTTGCAGAAGCGCGCAGCTCTCAGTGAGCGCGGGCACGGCGCGGCCAAGGGCGCCGAGCGCGACGATGAGCGGTACGCAACAAATCGCGAGGAAAAAATTGGTCGCAACCCCGGCGAGCGAAACGATGATGTCGCCTCGCTTGAAATTGCGGTAGTTGCGAGGGATCACGGGCACGGGCTTCGCGCCGCCGAACGCAATACCCGTCGTGAAATAGGTGAGCAGCGGCAGCAATATCGTCATGAACAGATCGATGTGGGGAATCGGATTCCAGGTTAGCCGACCAAGCGAGTAGGCTGTGCTGTCGCCCTGCTTGAGTGCCGCGTACCCGTGAGCGTACTCGTGCGCCACCATGGAGAACAGAAGTACCGGCGCGATGAGGATGAAATTCTGAAACTTGTCCAATCTCTTCCGGGTTGGAGTCTCGATTCCGCGTAGAAGTTAGCAGTTCCTCAGCCGTGCTGGCAGGCTTTCGTCAGGGAAAATTTTGCGGTCCCCAGATCCAATGCGTCTCCGCGTGAGCGTGTTCTAACACGGTGCCGCAGCTTGACATAGACTCCCTCGATGAGCACATTTGACGACTCGCATCGCGCTCAAAATCCTCGGAGATCAGTTAGTGCCCAATATTGCTTCAGCGAAAAAGAACATGCGGAAATCGCGCGCGGCCGCGATCCGAAACCGCGCCCAGCGATCCGCGCTTCGTACCGCGCTCAAGCGCGCGTCGACTGGCGGAAACGCCGACGAGAGATTGGCAGCGGTCAAGCTTCTCGATCGGGCTTCGCGAAAAGGTCTGATCCACAAGAACGCGGCGGCCAGGCACAAGAGCCGCCTCGCCAAGATCGCCAGCTAGGAATCGCACGCACAAAATAAAAAAGGCGCCGAAAGGCGCCTTTTCTGTGTCTCTGTGTTGACATGACAATCACTACATAGTGGCGAGCTCGCCGCCACATCTCTCGCAATACCATTCGGTCGGATAATTCGCGGCACCGCACTCCGGACACTTGAGCGTCTTGTGCTGCTCCGATCGTGGATCGTGGCCGCCGCTCTTTGGAACCGACGGTGGCGTCGCCACCGCCGCCGATGACGGCGGAGTGCTGGTGGCGGGTCCAGGCCTCAGAACCGGGAAACTATCGAACGGGTTTCGTGCGGGATTGTTGAGAGGCTGCGGCGTCTGCGTGCGAGCGGTAGCAGGCTGATCGAGCCGAGAGGGCGGATTGAGTGTCGGCGGCTCCGGAACCGCCGGACGCGGGACGACGGGCGAGATGGGCGGCCTATGACCATCGCTTGAAGGTTGCCCGGCCATGCCGGAGGACTCGAGCTGCCGTTCCTTGACGCTCAGCGTGAAGATTCTGTTCAGCTCGTTGAGCTGAGTGTCGACTGCGGTCTTCTCCTTCGCCAGCCGTCCGAGCTCCTTATCCCACGCTCCGCTGATCTCTTTCCACTGCTTTTCGGTGTACTCGCCGACGGCCGCTCGCAATTCGGCTTCCTGGCGGGCTTCGCGCTGCTGAGTTTCCTGCCGCGAGACCTCTTCGAGCCGGGCGGTGAGGATGTCGATGTTCTCGCGCAGCTCGCCAGCTCTTTCGGAGAGTTTGCCCGACACCTCGCGCAGACGCGTCTGATAGTCCGACTGGACTCGCTGATACACGGAATCAGAAGTGCTCGTCCGCTTTTCTTCCAGCGCGGCAAGCCACTCCTCGTACCGCTGGCGCTCCTTCAGCAACCCATTGAGCGCGTCCAGTGAGACTGGCTCTCTCTCAGCCATCGTACCTCATTCCCCGACTCGATTCATACTTCCCCGACCGCGGCCGGAAGGGACCCATCGATAGACGACCGACCCAGCTACAATAGTACAAGCGGCCCGTCCTACGAGGGTCATTCCGTTGTACGGGGTGTTTCGTCCCTTGGAAAGAAATCGTGATGAGTCGACCTTCCAGCGCGCCGCGGGATCGAACACGGTTACATCTGCCGCCGACCCCGGACGAAGTGAGCCGCCAGGCAGGTTGAAGATGCGCGCGGGGGTGCACGACATCCGCTCGACGAGTTTCGGAAAATCCAGGTATCCCTTCTCGACAAGGTTGGTGACCACCACCGCGAGCGCGGTTTCCAATCCGACGATTCCGTTCGGCGCGTCCGCGAACTCGCGCTCCTTCTCGTCATAGTGATGCGGTGCGTGGTCGGTCGCGATGAGATCAATGGTCCCGTCCTTGACCGCTTCCCGCAAAGCTTCCACATCGCGCGCGGTTCGGAGCGGCGGATTCATCTTGGCGTTGGTGTTGTAACCGCGCACGCTTTCCTCTGTAAGCGAGAGGTGGTGCGGGCATACTTCCGCGGTCACGTTGATTCCGCGCTCCTTCCCCCAACGAATGAGCTCCACGGATCCCTTCGTGCTCATGTGCGCGAGGTGAACGTGCCCGCCGGTGAGCCTGGAGAGTAAAATGTCGCGGATCACCATGATCTCTTCCGCTTCGGCGGGAACTCCTTTGAGCCCGAGCTGGGCGCTGACGATTCCCTCGTTCATCGCGCCGCCCGCAGACAGTGTCGGCTCTTCGCAATGGTCGATCACGGGAATTTTGAACGTCCGTGCGTACTCGAGTGCCGTCCGCATTAGCTGCGCACTCGCCACCGGCTTTCCGTCGTCGCTTACTGCGACGGCACCCGCGCCGACCATCTCGCCGAACTCCGCTAGGACTTTGCCTTGCTGACCAACTGAGATCGCTCCGATTGGAAATACGCGCGCTGCGCCCGCGCGCTGGGCCTGCCTTACGATGAATCCCACCGCGGCCTGGTTGTCGGTGACAGGATCGGTATTCGGCATCGCACAGACAGCGGTGAATCCGCCGGCGGCAGCAGCGCGCGCACCTGTAGCCACCGTTTCGACGTCCTCACGCCCCGGCTCGCGCAAGTGGCAGTGCACATCGATGAAGCCCGGGGAGACGACAAGGCCATCGCAGTCGATGACCTCCGCTCCGTTCGGCACACCGAGATTTCGCGCACGCTCTCTCACTTCGCCGTCCATCAGGAGGAGATCGCCGACCTCGCTCACGCCTTGCGATGGGTCGACGATGGTTCCTCCGCGAAGGACTATCGGTTTCATTCGCGATCTCCGGAATCGCGACCGCGTCCACTGCCGCCCTTCGCCGCTTCGGCGAGCTCCGGCTTGCCACCGGCGAGGAGATACAACACCGCCATTCGGACAGCGACGCCGTTCGTCACCTGATCCAGGATGACGCTGTGTGGTCCGTCTGCGACGTCCGAGTCGATCTCGACTCCCCTGTTCATCGGACCCGGGTGCATGATCAGGATGTCACGCTTTGCGCGATCCAACCTCTCTCGCGAAATTCCGAACACTCGATTGTATTCGCGAGCCGAAGGTATGTATCCCGCTGTCATCCGTTCGAACTGGAGCCGCAAGACGTTCAGCGCCTCGGCCCACTCTATCGCTTCCTCGATTCGATCGAAAATGCGAACCCCGAATTCGTCGATGGCATTCGGCAAGAGCGACCTTGGGCCGCAGACGGCAACCTCTGCTCCAAGCTTGGTGAGTCCCCAGATGTTGGACCGCGCCACTCGCGAATGGAGGATGTCCCCGCAAATGCAGACCCGCCGGCCTTTGATATCCCCGAACCGGTCGCGCAGAGTGAGGATGTCGAGCAGACCCTGCGTCGGATGCTCGTGCGTTCCGTCCCCCGCGTTGATCACGTTCGACTGGATACGTTCAGCGAGAAACTGCGCCGCGCCCGATGCCGAATGGCGGATGACGACCATGTCGATTCGCATCGCCTCGAGGTTTCTCGCCGTATCGACGAGCGTCTCGCCCTTGGACACGCTCGACCCCGCGGCGGATACGTTGACGGTGTCGGCGGAAAGTCTCTTCTCGGCGAACTCGAACGAGATGCGGGTGCGCGTCGAATTCTCGAAGAAGAGATTGACTATCGTCGAGCCGCGCAGCGCCGGGACCTTCTTGATCGCGCGCTCGCTGATTTCCTTGAAGGGCTCCGCGGTGTCGAGAATGAGTCGAATCTGGTCGCCGGTCAGCGACTCCAGGCCGAGAAGATCTTTGCCGAGCGTCCCCGTCACTCAGCCGACTTGGGCACGATCACGACCTCGGTTCTCTCATCCAGTTCCGCGACCAATACATCGACCCGCTCGTCCGGCCCGACGTCGATTTTCTTTCCAACGACGTCGGCATGAATCGGGAGCTCTCTCCCCCCGCGATCGATGAGCACCGCCAGAGATATCGAATCAGGGCGGCCGAAGTCGGCAAGCTCGTCGAGCGCCGCACGGACCGTCCGGCCCGTATAGAGAACATCGTCGACGATCACGATGTGTTTTCCGTCCAGTTCCCATGGGAGATAGGTTGGCCCAACAACTGGTCGTGGCCCGACTGTCTGCAGATCGTCGCGGTAAAGCGTGATGTCGAGTGAGCCCTGCGGAACCAAAACGCCTTCACCGCCCTCGATCATCCGCACCAGCCGGTCTGCGAGCTGAACGCCGCGACGCTGAATTCCGACGATGATCAGATTGTCCGTCCCCCGGTTGAGCTCGACAATCTCCACCGACATGCGCTTCAAGGTGCGCTCGACGGCCCGGGCGTCGAGGACCGTCGTGGTTTTCGTGGTCATCGATGCACAAATATGGCTCCGCGAAGCTACTAATTGAAGGCGCTCGTCCTCTTCAAAGCAGCGCTATTTGATCTCCAGCCTGTTTTCCTTCTCGACCATCTTCACCGCTTCCACGTGATCCGCCTCCTCGCCGAGCTCTTCGCGCGCGGCGTGAAACCGCTCTGCAGTAAGTGAGATGATCGGCGTGCTGACCTCCAGGTCCTCGGCCAGAACGGCGGCGATGCCGATGTCCTTTTCGAGAAGAGCCAACCGAAAAGTGCGTGGAAAGGCGCGCGTGAGGACGCGTTGCGGGATCAGATTCTCGGAGCTGTTCGATCGTCCGCTCGAGGCATTGATCACGTCCAGCGCCGTCCTCGGATCCACGCCCGCTTTGACGAGTATCGCAAGCCCCTCGGCGGTCGAGAGAATGTGGACGGCGAGCAATGCATTGTTGACCGCCTTTAGCGCGTCACCAGCGCCGACCGGGCCAGCGTGGACGATCTTCTTTCCGAACGCCTCGATCACCGGACGGACTCTCTCGAATACTGATTCCTCGCCACCCCACATCACAGTCAAAGTGCCGGCGTTGGCCGCGGTGGTCCCGCCACTCACCGGAGCATCGATGAACTCGACGCCGCGTCCACCGAGTTCCGCCGCGATAGAGCGCGACGTTGGCGGGTCGCCCGACGTGCAGTCGATGAGCGTCGCGCCTTTTCGAAAAGCGTCGAGCATACCACTCTCGCCGTGGAGCACCGCCTCCACTTCCGCCGACGAGGGGAGACAGGTAATCACGACCTGTGCATCGCGGACTGCTTCGGCGGGCGTTTCTGCCGATCTCGCCCTGTGCGCGCGGATGAATTCGTCGCTTTTGGCTGCCGTCCTGTTCCACACGACAAGATCGAAGGGATCCCGGGCCAGATGGCTTGCCATGGGCCGGCCAATGTCGCCGAGCCCTATAAACGCGACTTTCATTGTTGCGTCGTACCTGAGTTATGAAGATTCGCGTTGGCCTTCGCGCCATCCTGGATGCCGCGCGTGAGAACAACGAGAATGTACGGTTTTCTTCCGGGCGGATAAACGATCGCGGCGTCGTGGCTGTGGGCTGTGATCTCGCCGGTCTTGTGTGCAACCCGAACACCCGCTGGAAGTCCCGCCGGAATTTTCTCGTTGAACTCGTCCGCCAGGAGCACGTCGCGCATTTTGGAGGTCGCATCGGGCGGAGCGGGCCGCCCCCCCTCGATCGCCCGCAGAATTATCGCGAGGTCGCGCGCAATGGTCGTATTGTTCAGACCTTTGTCGAACGCCTTCAGATCCTCCACACCGCGCAGCACCTGGATCTTTTCCGCGCCGAGGGAGCGCATCGTCCGATTCACGTTGTCGGCACCAACCAGTGTGATGAGCATGTCGGTGGCCAGGTTGTCTTCGCCACCATCACACCTCGAGAGCTGCAGTCACGGTGGGATTGCCGGCGGCGTGCACTTCCGTCCAGATGCTTTCCTCATGCCGATCGCGCAGCAGCAGCGAGCCAACAACGACGGTCAGGAGCGCAACAACGATGGGGAACGCCAGGCCGGCGTAGATGTTTCCGGTTCGCGCCACCAAACTGGTTGCGATGATAGGAAGGAAACCGCCGAACCAGCCGTTGCCGAAATGGTATGGTAGTGATAACGACGTGTACCGGATCTTCGCCGGGAAGGCCTCGACCAGGAATGCCGCGATGGGGCCGTATACCATCGTTACAAATACAACTTGTACGAAGACCAGCAGCGTCAGAGCGACCGCATTCACCGGACTCGAGTAAAACTTCATCGCATGATAAATCGGGACATACAGAATGGCCGCAAGGAGGTTGCCAGCCATCATGATCTTTTTCCGCCCAATTCTGTCCGATAACGCTCCGAAGACAACAAAAAGCGGCGCGCCGAGAATGAGCGCGACCGCCACACACACATAGGACGTGACGAGCGGTACCTTGAGGACAGTCTGGAGAAAAAGAAGTGCGTAGAACTGGCCGGTATACCAAACCACTGCCTGGCCGGCGGCGGCGCCGAACAACACAATGAAAAAAATCTTCCAGCGGGGCCAGGTTCCGAAGCTCTCCTTAACTGGCGCCCGAGAAGTTCGGCCGGTTTCCTTGAGAATGCTGAAGATGGGCGATTCGCGTAGCCGCATTCTTATGTAATAGGAAATCCCTACCAGAAGCAGCGATGCTATGAATGGAACGCGCCAACCCCACGTCTTGAAGGCATCTTCGCCAACGAGCCAGCGGACGATCAGAATCGCCGCGAGCGAGACCAAAAGCCCGAGCGTTGCGGTAGTCTGAATGAAGCTCGTGTAGTAACCGCGTCGGCCATCAGGAGCATGCTCCGCGACGTAGACGGCCGCACCACCATACTCACCGCCGAGAGCGAGACCTTGCAGTAGGCGGAGCACAACAAGGATGATCGGCGCTGCTATCCCGATCCGCGCGTATCCCGGGAGAAATCCAATCGCGGCGGTCGAGCCGCCCATTATGAGCAGCGTGGCCAGGAAGGCGAACTTCCTGCCGGTGATGTCACCGATCCGGCCGAAGACGAGCGCGCCGAATGGCCGCACCGCGAATCCGACCGCAAACGTCGCCAAGGTCTTGAGAAAACTTGCGGTCGGATTCGTTCCCGGGAAAAACTGGGTCGAGATGATCGCCGCGAGACTTCCGAAGATGTAGAAGTCGTACCACTCGATCATCGTTCCGACCGAGGAAGCCGTGATCACCTTCCATATGCCCTGCGCGGAGTCCAGGGGATGCGGATTGGCTCGCGCTGAGGCGGCGGAAGCAGCTACGCCAGATGTCATTCCCGGATTTCCCCGCGGTTGCTCGCGTTGACCTTCTCAGCGAATCCAGCCACGCGATTTGTAGGACGACGAAGCGAACAGCTCATACAACCATGATCGGAAGGCCCGAAGCCGGTCCTCAGAGTTTCCCGCCGGGTAGAGTCCCGATTCCCTCAGCAGGGCTGGAACGCAAATCACGCGGAACCCGACCGCCTCGAAAGTAGCACAGGCTCTCCGCGTGTGCATGGGCGAAGTCACTACTGCGATTGTCGTGAAGCGATTGGCGCGTGCGATCGCGGCCATCCTGATCGCTTCCGTGCGGGTCGTCACCACCGAATCGACGAAGATGATTCGTGCCTGAGTGGCCACCAGATCCGTCACTCGCCGAAGGTCCGCGGAATCCGAGACGGACATTCCATCGAAGTTTCGGCGCTCGCGCGAAACCATCAACACTGGAGCGAGCCGCTCCTTCACGAGCGACAACCCGCTGAGCAGTCGGTCGAGCGTCTCGCTCCGCATCGTCCCGTCCGGCGCCAGCCCTCGCGAAAGCACGGCGACCGCATCGACGTGCGCGGGCAATGGGTCTCGACGAACGAACGGTCGCGCCAGCACCGTCACAAGCGGCGTGTACGCAACTACCACGCAGAGGAGCGCGATAGTGGTCGCGGGCACCCACACCAGCGGCCTTAGGCGGGTGGGTCCGACGATCGCGCCAAAAAGCGCAGCAGGCAGGTACAGGGACAAATCAGGCCTGCGGAGCAGCTCCTGCACGCCGAGTGCGTGCGCTCCGACCGCCGCGAGTGCCGCCGCCGCTGCGCACGCGAGTGAGAGTCGAATCGCCCTGTTTGTATCAGCCGGTGGCTGCACGGCCCTAAAATAAATAGCGCGGCCCGAATCTGCCGCGCTGCTTACGGTTCTCGGGAGCTACCGGTGGTTTGCGGGAGGGCGCGGGTGCACCGATTGCGTCGCCGCGATTTTGTCGGCGGCCGTCTTGAGCGCACTCTCGATGGCACCTGACTGCTCCGTCACAACCTGTTGAGCCGTCGACACCAGTCCGGATGCTACGCGCATGGCGCTCGCGCGAAGCTGGGGGTCAGACGCGATCCGGGCCGCCAGCGCCCGGACCGAAGCAGCGAGATCGTCGAGCGACTGCTGCAGCTCCGGTGATAGCCTTAAATCGACCGAGTCGCTACTCTGGTTCCGGTGCTTCGCAACGCTCGAATCCTTCCCGGTTGGCTGCTGTGAACGCGCCGCCGGGATAGCGGCGAACGCGGTGAGCAGAACCAGAAGGAGGGATAGTCGTTTGATCATTTTGATTGATGTATTTACCGAAAGCTAACGAAGGTGTTCCACATCGGGCGAGTCTCGCCCGAGGCAGGTCAATTCACCCAGTCAGCGATGAAGAGATTGGTCTCGTGCGGGTTCGCGTCGTGGCGATTCGACGCCCAGACGAGTTTACTGCCATCGGGGCTGAACATGGGGAAGCCGTCGAACGTGGGAGCCGTCGTCACCTGCTCCAGTCCGGAACCGTCGGGATTGATCAGAAACAGATCGAAGTTACCGAGTTTTGGATCCGTGTGATGGTTTGAGGAGAAGACGATTCTCTTCCCGTCTGGCGTCCACGAAGGTCCGAAGCTGGCCGCGCCCAGGTGGGTGATCTGTCGCTGATCGCTGCCGTCGGCATTCATCAGCCATAGGTCCATCTTGTTCGGTCGAACGAGCCTCTGCGCGAGAAGCTTTCTGTAGCTCGCCAATTCTTTCTCGTCGTTCGGGTGGTAAGCCCGATAGACGATCTGCTCGCCATTCGGTGACCACCATGCACCACCGTCATATCCCGGCTGATAGGTGAGTCTTTTTACGTGCGTTCCGTCAGCGTCCATCACGTAGATATCGAGGTCGCCGTCCTTGAGAGAAGTGAACACGATCTTCTTGCCGTCAGACGACATGACTCCCTCCGCGGTGTAAACCCCGAAGTGAGTGAGACGGCGCCGGTCACTTCCGTCCGGACGCGCCGTGTAAATGTCGAACGGATCCAGCCTCCAAACGTAGCCTTTGGACGGGTCGGGCTTGGGAGGACACGACTTCTCGAGTGCATCGCTCGATGCGTAGAAAATCCGGCGGTCGCCGTCCATGAAGTAGCCGCACGTAGTCTTCCCAAGCCCATTCGACACGCGTCGGACCCCTGAGCCGTCAACGTTCATTATGTACTGCTGATCGCACGTCCGCCCGTCGCGAGTGCTCTGGAAGATCAGACGCTTGCCATCGTGACTGAAATACGCTTCCGCATTCTCGCCCCCGTTGGTCAGTTGGCGGATATCGCGCAGATGCGACTCGCCCGGCTCCGGAGCGACCGCCGTCGTCACGGGGCCCGTCTGCGCCGCTACTTGGCCAGCCGCCAGGAACGTGGCGATGCATACAACTTCGAATTTCAACTCGGTCTCCTCGACGTGGGTACGGTCTCGCCGGCCGGTAAGAATTTACAAAATCGCCGACAAACGTCTTCCAGGTCAAAGGGACGTACTGGATCGGAAGGTGAACGACTCAGTCCGGGGTTGCTGATCCCTTCGCGCGAACTGACGCGGTCTTGACCGATGAAGTTCCGGACTTGGTGCTCTTCGGGGTGGTTTTTGTGGTTGCCTTCCTCGACTTGGCGCTCCGATGTGACTTGCGGCGGTATACGCCGCGAACCCACCGCGCCCGGGTACCCCGAACGTCGATGTGTGCGAAGGGTCCGCTCCTGCCGTAATAAGCGTAGAGTCCCGTTCCGCCGACAAGCTCGGGATATCTCGCTTCGACGCGCTCGACGGCATCGAGAATCAATTTTACGTCCGCGAAGCTGACTTTCCCATCGCCGTTCAGGTCGGACATCTTGCCGTTGCCTTCCTGATCGACGAAAACATCCGCGGCGTCGCCGAACTGGTGGCGACTGTCCCGGGCACTACCCTCTCCCCGAACTGCGAGGTTGTGCGCAGGCGTGCGGAATCCCGAGCGGATTCTCATTCCCTCGGCGTTGATACCGTGGTCGTTCAGATCTTCGATGACGAGCTCGAGCTTATCCAGAAGCGGCTCGCGCAGCACGACGTACTTGGGCCAGACGGCTTTCTGATCGTGCGAGACAAAGTCCCGGAGACGGAAATGCTCGGAGACACGGGTGTCTTCGTTATCGGGGGTCACCTCAATGAAGCCTTCCGGGTTCTTATAAGCTTCGGAGCGCAGGCGGCCCTTTTCCTGTGGCCAATACCCAAGTCGGTAACCATTCAGCCAGGCACGTACCTTTTGTCCGAACGAACGCATCGTGAAGACGGTCTCGACGCTCGGGGTGGGCCCGCCCTGAACCGAAGCGCTCGCTACCTGCGCCCCAGGCAGGGAAGCAAGTGATATCCAATCTTCGGGCATAACGAACCGGGCGAAGACCTTACCGCTGAGTCCCGTTCCCCGCTCTCCCGATGGAGACATCAGGGGCCTTTCGCCATCGTCGGCAGGCGGCGCAGCTTTGGAAGCAGAGCTGGAAGGGACCGGAACCGAATCAACCTTGTTCGCGACAGCACTCGAGCCTACCCGATCGCCGCGCGAGGCAAACTGCGCCCGCGCTGACAGGGGGTAAGCGATACCCGTCAGAAGGATAAGGGCGGTAACTGCAGAGCGGACGCGGTAGCGAACTTCGGTCATCAAGGCTCCTCTTCGGTAGCTCGACTGACATTGCGTCGCGATTGCGTCGCTTTAGTCTCGGGGCTTTGCGTCGCCGCCTTTAGGCGGGTTTGCCGGTTGTCGGAGGCGCCCGAGGCTAGCTCATCTGGGCGCGAACAATAAAATGACTCCCCGCACCGCACCTATGTAACTGCTGAGTCAAGCCTCGCCTGCTGCGATACTTTATTTGGGAGATCTAACCGTTTATTTATGAATGTGTTGGCACTTACGAGCTAAAGTGCTACGTAAGATCGACTGGGGCGGCCTTCCGTTCATTTCCGCGCGGCTATGGTCCTCGTTCCGAGCGCATTCCAAACATCTGACGCCGTCAACTGGTGTTCGATCCTGAGCCTATTTTGTCGACTTCAAAGAGGCTGTCTTCGCAAGAGCCTCATGTCCTCCGACCTGGGTCACGTACTCGCCGGTGACATCGGTCCCTCTAACCGTTCCCGTCAACGTCTGCTCGCCAGGTTTCATTCCCAGCTTCCAGGTAAGCGCGGCTCTGCCGTTGGCATCGCTGACCGCCCGCGCAGGAGTCACGGTCCCGGACTTCACGGTGAAGTTGACGCGGACATCCGGCACCGGATTCCCGTAAACATCGGTGACGACTGCAAGTAGTTTTTTTCGCTTGGCGGACTCTCTGGAATGACTCTCTCCGGGCGCGTCGTCGAAGGCCAGGTTGGCCGCCGCCGCTGGGGTCGCGCGCGCCGAGAGCTTCACGAGTTTCTTCACCCCGTCCGCGTGAACGGCCAGACTCAACTCGCCGGCCGAATGGCCCATCGTCCACTGGGTGCTGGCGTATCCAAGTGAATCAGTCGTGAGAATTGTGTCTGCGACTGTTCCGCCTGATGCTGCGAGTGTCAAGGAAGCCCCCAAAACACCACTTCCGTTTTCGTCGACGACACGGACAACGATAGGCTTGGGCAATTCTGACCCTGCTGGTGCCCGCTGCCCATCGCCTGCGCTTAGGAGTACGGCCACCGGAGGTCCCGCGAGCGCGGACGCGCTGATCGTCAGCGGTTCAATGCCGAGCCCAGATCCCGTTCCCACCTGCGCTCGCGCTCTCTGCAGACCGGTTTTCTTCGCCAAAATCCAGCGCGCAGTCGCGACGCCGAGGGAATCGGTTCGAGCACTTAGCGCTTCGAGCGAGCCACCATCCACGGCGGTCCATCGGACCGGGACATCCGGAAGAACCCGGCCGGATGAATCCGTAACGCGAACCGCAACGGAATCTGGGATCATGTCGCCAGCGTGGCCGGTCAGATGGTCGGCCAACGCCGCTACTCGCGTATTCGCAGCCACCGGGTCTGCCTCCGCCTCAACGGCCAGTGCGCTGTCAACGTTTTCCACGCTCGCAAATAGTGTTTGCCGCCCGGGGGCGCTGCCGAGGGTCCAGCTAGCGCGCGCCCTTCCGTCGGCGTCTGTGACTGCGCTGGCCGGCTCAACCGAGCCCTGTCCATCGACTACGCGGAAAGTCACTCTCTTGGTTGATGCAGGACCTCCCCTCTTGTTGGTCGCTCGTACCACGACCACCTGCGCGAGCTGCTTGCCCGCCAGTGTCCTCTGGTTGGATCCCGCAACCAGGGCCAATGCCGCTGCCGGAGTCACAACTGACACTCCTGCTCGAGCCGAAACACCATCGATCCGAGCCGCGATCAGAGTTTTGCCGGCGTTTCGTCCTGTGATAACCCCGGCGCTATCGAGAGTAGCTACGGTGTTGTCGTCGACGTGCCAGGCGGCATCCAATCCGTCAATCGGATGCCCACGAGCGTCGATTGCTCGCGCCCTGAGCTGAAGCTCCGTACCCTCAGGAAGTACGATCAGGCTGTCGCCGCTGGCTCGGCCGATTTCAATCGACGCCACGCGCTGCCGAACTACGATCGTCGAGTGGGTGACGAGCTTCCCAACAACGATGCTGACCATCGTTCGCCCCGGTCCGTGAGCGATGACAGATCCATCGGTCAGTACCGTGGCGATACTCGAATCACCGGTAGTCCACGTTGGGCGAGCTCCGACCAGGACGCTCCCGTTGTTGTCCGTCACTGTCGCGGCGTAGTGCACGGTGTCGTCGATCGCGTTTGCCGTGTCGATCGCGGGGCGCAAACCGACCCAGGCGGCGCCGAGGTTGCCGATCGACTGGTGCGATTCGGAATGACCAATGAGTCCGTAAGAGTACAGCGCCGTAAAAATGGATACGATCGCCGCCCCAGAGGAGGCGGCGAGCGTCACGACTTTTCCGACATGCCGGAACCACATTGATTTTTTCTCTGCGCTGGCGGTGTGGACCATTGATAAATGGACTGGAATCAGGCGAGCGCCGTCACGCTTTTTTCGCACTGTCTGCCGGATTGGCGCTGCCTGGCAGACCGCCCACTTGGCTGGAAAGGACACAGGCCGCTAAGCGCACAAACAAACAATCCCGCTCCATGGTGTTAAATGGAAGCGGGATATGAGGTTCAAGCGGACGGGGTGGGATTCGAACCCACGGTACGCTATTAACGTACACACACTTTCCAGGCGTGCGCCTTAAACCACTCGGCCACCCGTCCCTACATGCAACAGAGGCGACTGCGAACTGCGGACAACTCGGTTCAGCGGGGCATTCTTGCCACTACTAAACGGACAGGGAGAGATTCGAACTCTCGATACCGGGTTCACCGGTATGCCGGTTTTCGAGACCGGTGCCTTCAACCACTCGGCCACCTGTCCTGCAGGCTTGCAACTTATTCTGGCTGAATGTCTTGTTCAACCCGCGACAGTGCCGCGCTGAGCGCGGAAGAATTCCGCAAGCAGCAACGCGCACTCGTCGGCGAGAACGCCCGCTCTTACCTCGGGTCGATGATTGAGTAGGGGATTCCGCAAGAGATCACCGACCGATCCCGCCATTCCAGCTTTGTCGTCCCAGGCGCCAAAAACCACGCGCTTGAGCCGTGAGAGAACGATTGCGCCAGCGCACATAGCGCAGGGCTCGAGCGTCACATAAAGCGTGCAGTCATCGAGGCGCCAGGTGTCGAGCTTCGAGGAAGCTTCGCGGATGGCAAGTATCTCGGCGTGCGCTGTGGGATCCTGATCGCGGATCGTGCGATTCGTCGCAGCAGAAAGGATGGCTCCTCTCTGCACGATGATGGCGCCGACAGGAACCTCGTTTCTCCTCCGCGCCTCGAGCGCGACGTCGAGGGCATTACGAATGTACTGTTCGTCTTCGGAAAGAAGCGTAGGTACCGAGCCAAGTGCGTTGGCCGGGATTCCGCTATCTGCCGACAAGCGCTGGCTCTGCCGCTTTTCTGAAGGTGAGCTCGCCTTTCGGGTCCCTGCCGACGACGATGTGATCACCCTCGCTGAACTTGCCCTCGAGTACCGCGAGTGCGAGGGGATTTTGGAGCAGTCGCTGAATCGCCCGCTTGAGGGGGCGAGCTCCAAACGCCGGATCATAGCCTTCGGTTGCGAGTACTTCGCGCGCCTCCGGAGTCAGCTCCAGCGTGAGTTTCCGATCGCCGAGGAGACGCTCCAGACGCGTGAGCTGTAGATCGATTATGTGCTCGATCTCAGCCTTGCCGAGCGGCCGGAAAATAATGATGTCGTCGACACGATTGAGAAACTCGGGACGGAAGTGCTGGCGCAGCGCATTGGTCACCTGTGCTTCGATCACCGCGCGATCCTCCCCGGTGTGCTCGAGAATGAACGTGCTTCCGATATTGGACGTCATGATGATGACGGTGTTTCGGAAATCGACCGTCCGACCCTGCGAATCCGTAAGCCGCCCATCGTCAAGAATCTGAAGCAGAATGTTGAACACGTCCGGGTGTGCCTTTTCGATCTCGTCGAAGAGCACAACCGAATAGGGACGGCGCCGGATCGCTTCCGTGAGCTGCCCGCCTTCTTCGAAGCCAACGTAGCCAGGCGGCGCGCCAATAAGACGCGCGACTGCGTGCTTCTCCATGTACTCGGACATGTCGATGCGAACCATGGCCTGCTCGTTGTCGAAAAGGAATTCGGCGAGAGCGCGCGCGGTCTCGGTCTTCCCCACTCCAGTTGGACCGAGAAAGATGAACGAGCCAATCGGTCGGTTGGGATCCTGGAGGCCTGCGCGCGAGCGCCGTACGGCGTTGGCGACAGCTCGCACAGCTTCTTCCTGCCCGATCACTCTCGTAGCGAGAACATCTTCAAGTCGGGTCAGGCGCTCGCGCTCCGCTTCCATCATCCGCGAAACCGGAATTCCGGTCCAGCGCGCGACAATTTCGGCCACGTCTTCGGCGGAGACTTCCTCTTTGAGAAAGCGCGCGCCACCCTCCTGGCGGCTCGCGAGTTTCTGCTCCGCTTCCAGCAGCTGTTTGTCGAGCGCGGGTATCTGACCGTATGAGATCTCGGCCGCCTTCTGCAGATCACCGCGTCGTGTTGCCTGCTCCGCCTCAGTGCGAGCCTGCTCGATCTGCTGCTTAATCTTCGCCACGCTCCCGAGTACTTCCTTTTCCTGCTGCCACTGCGCCTTCATAGTCGAAGATCTTTCCTTCAGCTCGGCTAGCTCGCGCTCGAGCGCCTTGAGTCGGTCGCGTGAGGGTTTGTCTTTTTCTTTTTGAAGCGCCTGCCGCTCGATCTCGAGCTGGGTGATCCGCCGCTCGACCTCGTCGATCTCCTGCGGCATTGAGTCGATCTCGATACGAAGCCGGGACGCCGCTTCATCGATGAGATCGATGGCCTTGTCCGGCAGAAACCGGTCGCCGATGTAGCGGTTGGACAAAGTCGCGGCGGCCACGATCGCGCCGTCCGTGATTCGGACGCCGTGGTGCGCCTCGTATCGTTCCTTCAGCCCGCGCAAAATGGCAATGGTGCTCTCGACGCTCGGCTCGCCGACGTAGACTGGCTGGAACCTGCGCTCGAGAGCGGCGTCTTTCTCGATGTTCTTGCGGTACTCGTCGAGTGTCGTGGCGCCCACGACGCGTAGCTCGCCACGAGCCAGCATCGGCTTGAGCATGTTGCCGGCATCCATCGACCCTTCCGCTTTGCCGGCACCGACCAGGGTGTGCATCTCGTCGATGAACATGATGAACTTACCTTCACCTTCGGTCACTTCTTTCAAAACCGCCTTGAGCCTCTCTTCAAACTCGCCGCGGAATTTTGCTCCAGCGATCAACGCGCCCAGGTCAAGAGCAACGAGGCGTTTGTTCTTGAGACTCTCGGGGACATCCCCGTTTGCGACGCGCTGCGCCAGCCCTTCGGCGATAGCAGTTTTCCCCACTCCAGGCTCGCCGATCAGGACCGGATTGTTCTTCGTGCGCCGCGAGAGAATCTGAATTACGCGACGAATTTCCTCATCTCTTCCGATGACAGGGTCGAGTTTTCCTTTCCGGGCGGCCTCTGTCAGGTCGCGCGTGTAGCGCTGCAAAGCCTGGTACTGATTTTCGGGTGTCTGATCGGTGACGCGGTGCGAGCCGCGCACGCTCTGGAGCGCCTCGAGAAGGGCCTCGCGCGTAGCACCGACGGCTGATAGTAGGGTGCGGCTTTCCGTCCCCTTCACCCCAGACAGAGCTAGCAGGAAATGCTCGGTCGAAACAAACTCGTCGCCGAGCTCGCGCGCGTCTGCTTCAGCTTTATCGAAGACCTGGTTGAGCTCACGCGAAAGCGTCGGCTGGGCGTTCGACTGTTTTGGGTAGCGAGCCATCTCACGCCCGACGACTTCGCGCAGCTGGGCAACGCTCACTCCGATCTTCTGGAGAATCGGGACGACTATACCCTCATCCTGGCTGAGGAGGGCCAGCAAGAGGTGCAGATCGTAAACGAGCGGATTCCCCGTGCGGCGCGCGAGATCGATGGCTTCGTTGAGAGCGTCGGTTGCTTTTACGGTGAGGCGATCGGAATTGATCATTTATTGTTGATTCGGTGCTGGATTCGGGAATTGTCGGGACTGAGTTTGACTGAAGTCAAAACTCACCGGAGGTGCCGCATAAAACCCGCCAAGTAATCGCTCACAAAAAAAGAGGAGACGCGCCCGGGTCAGCCAGTACGCGTCTCCTCTGAATTTCAGTCTATTACTTCCTTACGATCATTTTCTTGACGAGAACCTTCCCATCCACCTCGAGTCTATAGAGGTAAATCCCCGAGGCAACGTCCTGTCCCGACTGGGAGTATTTCCCGTCCCAGTACGCCAGGTACTGATCACACGTCAACTGCAGTCCATCCAGTGGCTCGCCGCCGGCGTCGTTCCCACCACCCTGCAATATCGGCACAGCGACGAGCTGCGCCAGCAAGTTGTAAATCCGCAGACTTACGCGATGTAGACTTCCGGAGTCCGTGCATCCCTGCGAGTCGCCGATGACGAACGGAATCCTCGTGTCCTGATTGACCGGGTTCGGGAAGTTCTGTCCGAGTTGCAACCCGGCGCCTTGTCCTCCGCCGGTTTGGGTCGGAATCCCCTGAGCCGCCGAACGACCTGGCATGAGCGCGCCAAGCACGAGCACCAACAACAGCGCCCGCCACAGGTGCTTCATGTAGTCTCCAATACTGACGAAAAAGGGTCTTTAGACGCTAACTCCCTACGAAGGTGGACATTTGTTCTGTTGCGCGAACTTAGGAGTGAGCTCCAGAAGTGTCAAGCAGAATTCCAGATGTTTGCCTCAGAATCCGACCCTCGCCACGTCTTTCCGTCACTCCGGTGCGATCACAAAACTCGAGAAACGGGATGAGATATTTTCTCGAAAATCCAAGCACATCTCTGAGCTGTGAGGGCGCGTACAGGCGTCCAGGCAACAGCTCCCCTCTCAGTTTTGCAATCAACTCCTCGACAGCGGTTCGATCGTAATAGCGGCTCTCCTCCACCTGGATGACCCGCCCCTGCCGCTCCAGAAAATGGAGCAGCGAAGGAACCGAGCTACCGTAGCGCGACGCCAACTCGGCGGTGCTCGGCGGCTCGCGTCCCGAAGCGCAAATATCGTGCGCCAGGCAATTGGCGAGATCCATGTCGGCATCCGTCGGGGTCGGCACCCATCCCCTTCGACGAATGACGGGGCCGGAGATCTGAATTTTGCCGGAGCGCTCGAGCTCACGGACGGAGATGTCGGCAAGCTCTCCATCCGCACGCAGGCGCTCCCGCAGAGTCCGCGTCGGGATCCCCGGACTAAGAGGAGATTTGATCTCATACTCCGCAACGATTCGCTGTACTGCGGCCATTACCTGTTCGACAGCTTCTCGTGCGAAAAGGTTGTGTGCGGCGGCGCGGGCGCCAACGCTTTCAATGAGCGTACTCACCTGAGCCGGCGTGCAGCCGACGCGTACCGGGAGCGTAGCGATCGGAAGTCCACTCAACCCCTGCACGTCGAGTACGTAGCGCAAACGCGCCGCGGGCTGCTCAGCGAGCGCGCGAATCGCCTCGGACGAGAGCGCGGGCAGAGCGCGGCGGCGGGCATTAGGATCGATCACGACGCCTCCGCCGACCGTGCGGAGCGGCGCCGGAAGTCTTAGTACGAAGCGGTCACCGCCGCGAAGGGTGATCGGCGCCTCCGTAACGAGCCTTCCGAGCAATGGACCCCTTCCTTCGTTTCCGCGAGCGAGAACCACTCTAGCTCCTACCTCACTGGAAGCGACGTGCAAACGGAGCTCCGTCCGCGGCGACAGAACGTCCGATGCATCCGGCAGGAGCTCAAGCGCAGCCTCGAACAAAGAGGTCGCCTGCCAATACGTATCGGTGACAAGAACCGATCCGCGCGCAACTTCGCCTGCATCGACGCCACTCAGAGCTATTGCAGCGCGATCTCCGGCACGCGCCCGATCGAGTGACCTGCCGTGTTGCTCGATTCTTCGCACTCGCGTCACTTGCGCCCCAGGAAGCACCCGAACCACCGAATCAGCGGTGAGCTCGCCGCTCCAGATCGTACCGGTGACGACGGTGCCCGTGCCCTTAACCGTGAATGCGCGATCAACCGGTAGCCTGAAAACATCTTCAGTCGATCGAGGCGACGTGCTTCGAACTGCCAGCGACAACGCCGTCCGCAGCTCCTCGAGCCCTTTGCCCGTACGGCTCGAACAGGACACGATTGCGGCCACCTTCGTGCCTGAATCTGCGACGAACGCTTCCACATCCTCGCGCACGAGCGATAGCCACTCCGCATCGACCATATCGGACTTAGTGAGGGCAACTACCAAACGAGGAATCTCGAGCAACTGAAGGATCAGGAGATGCTCTCGAGTTTGTGGCATCACGCCCTCGTCGGCGGCGATGACCAACAGACCTACGTCGATTCCCGTCGCGCCCACGAGCATGCTGCGCACGAAGTCTTCGTGGCCCGGAACGTCCACGATTCCAACTGTGCCGATTCCATCGAGGATGAGTGGCGCAAATCCGAGGTCGATCGTGATTCCGCGGCGTTTTTCTTCAGGCAAGCGGTCGGTATCGACTCCCGTCAAAGCGCGCACGAGTGCGGTCTTGCCGTGATCGATGTGGCCGGCCGTGCCGATGATCACGCCGCACTCCAACGTTCGTGCTCCCAAACTGCAAATGCCCTGAGCGGCCTGTCGTCGGTGAGATGGGCGCCAAGAAATTCGCGGAGCAGCCGCTGGTGGGAGCGTGCCTCCGGTTCCGTGAGCCGCAGCGAGCTCTCTTCGTCCAGCCAACGCCTGATGGAGTCGCGCGCGGAAGCTGGAAGTCTTCGTCCGCCTGGAGCAAGCTTCCCGCAGGAGGGGCATACTATACCTCCCGAGGCATGCGAGAACATCGCGTCGTCGGTTTCGCGAAGCGGCGCATGGCAGAGCGCACAGCTCGACAACTCGGGTGTGAAGCCCAGTACGGAGACGATTCTCCAGCACGAGGCCAGTCCTTCCTCGATCGTTTGGTCCGGCGCGGATTGCGCGATTCGATCGAGGGAGTCGACGACAGTGTCGTATAGTTCCTGATTCGCGTCTTCTCCACCGAATCGGAGCGCGAGCTCGGCGACTGTGGATGCTGCCGTGAATCGACCGACATCGTGGGACACTTCCTCGCGCGAGCGGCTGATCTCAAAAGCGGCGAGGTTGTGCAGCTCGCGATTGGGCTTGACGTAAATCTGTGCGGTACCCTCCGCAAACAGATCGAGCGCGGAGCCATACCTTCCTCTCGACTTCCGCGCACCTCTCGCTAGCACCGACTGCACTCCTGCTTCTCGCGTCAGAAGTCGAATGATTCGCGAGCTCTCCAGATAGTCGAACGCGTGAAGGACTAGCGCGTCAGTTGCAGTGAGCGGCATGTGACAAATCTAACGCCGGGCATCTGTGGTCTACCGCGCGCAACGCATATCTCCATGCCGCATCCTGAGGGAAGTCCGCTTGACTAGAAGAGCGTCGATGCGCGGGCGCCGATGAGGAGAGTTCGTCCGGGCGCCCTGAAATGAAGCACGTCCTCATAATGCCTGTTCAGAGCGTTCTCGAGCCGCGCATTGAGGGCGAGGCCACCATGATTGCCAAATCCCACCGGCACGTCTGCTGAGAGATCGACCTTCACATATGCAGGAAGAGTCACGCGCGGCGAGGGGAACAGCGAGAAATCCGTGTCCGGTCTTTTGCCGACATAATTCGCCGCCGCACCCAGGCTGACGCTCGCAGGTCTCGTGTAGGTGAGAACGAAACTACCGGAATGGCTCGGACGCCGGATCAGCGCATCGCCAACTTTATCTGCGCCTTGATATCCGGACGGAACCTGGGTGACTCGCGGGTTCACGACCGTGTAGCTGGCGGTTCCTCTCCAGGCTCCCACCGGAAAGACGGAGATCTCTGCCTCATATCCGTTCGAGCTCGCACCAGTGAGATTCGCATAGCTTCCGAGAAAGTCCGGTGGAGGTCCGCCCACGAATTGGATGAGATCGGAGAAACGCTGAGAGAAGTAATCCGCGCTAAACTGAACGAACTCCGGTTTGAAGTTGGTCGCGATCCCAATCTCTGCAGATCGAATTTTCTCCGGACTCAGGTCAGGGCTGCCGACGGTAAACAGGGTTGGTCTCAACTGATTGAACGCGGGCGCATTGAACGCAGTACTGAGTGAAGCGCGAACGATCACTGCTGGAAGCAAGTGGGCGTTTGTGCCGAGCCTGTAGGTCGCGAAGCGGTGGTAGTCTGAGTTGTCGTCTACTCGTCCGCTAAGCGTGTACAAGAATCTCTCGCTGGGGCTGCCCAACACCTCGGTGTAATACGCGAAGTTGTCGCGTGATGCATTAAAGGAGTCCGTAGGGCTCGTTGCCCCCCCTTCAGGTCCAGCAGCGTTGGAGCTATTCTCGTGCTCCTTCTGATAGCCCGCGCCCGCCGTGACGGTCGCGCTCGTCGGGAGGAAGAAGCTAAGTCGCGCATCCGCTTCTCTTCGGTATCCTCTCGAAGTCGAAGTAGAATGCTCCGGCTCGCTGGCGCCAAACGGCGTCGCAATATCATCGGTGACGTCCGTCACTTCGTTGTCGCCGGCGAGGAAACGCGCCTGTGCATAGCTGTTCAAGTATCTCGCGGCGTCGAGACCCACCGTGAGCCGGTGCTGGGTCCGATACGCGTTGCTGTCCACTGGCTGCCCGTTAAAATCGGTCGGATAGTGAAACACCGCGGCGGTGTAGCGCGCCGAAAGAGTTGCCTCGCCAGCGTTTCCCGTTGCGAGCTTGAGTGCGCTGCTAAGCGTTCCGTTCTGGTATTGATTGTTGAACGGCAGAATGCCGGCGGTGGAGTGGTGTGCGGCGCCAAGGGACAGGCTCGCGGGTCCTGCAGCTCCCGCTGCGTCGGCGTCGACATCGATCGTGTGATACGTGCCGCCGCGCGCACCAAGAGACGCGCGGCGGTCGCCTGTCGGCTTTCGGGTGAATATCTGGACGATACCCGACACCGCATCGGCACCGTAAAGCACGCTCGCCGGACCTCTCACGATCTCGATGCGATCGATGTTGTCGGTGGTTAGATGACTAAAGTCGAAAAAACCACCGTCCGCGTTAACCGGTACTCCGTCGATCAGAACCTTGGTATAACGGCTTTCGCCGCCACGCAGAAAGAGCGACGTCACCGAACCGTATGATCCGCTCTGAACGAGCATTGCGCCCGGGACTTCGCGCAAGGCATCTGAGACTCTTTCCACGCCGCGCGCGCGTAGATCCGCGCCCGAAATCACCGTAACGGCCTGGCTGAGTGTGGCGGCCGGTCGAGGAACCGTAGAAGCAGAAACGACCACGGTACCCAGTTTCGTCGTATCCGGATTCTGGGCGAGAAGAGGTAAGGCGCAAAGTAGCCCGATAGTCCCGAATGCAGAGAGAGCTGAACGCAATTTCATAAGAGCTCGTGGATGAATGTTGGTCAAAGCTTGACTGGACGTCGAAGAGGTACGAGGGCTGGTGCGCCAATCGCCGGATCGCGAGTGACCACGATCGGCCATTCGTAGATCGATTCGAGCCTATCGGCTTTCATCACATCGGATGGGGCGCCGCTCAAGGCAATTCTCCCGTGATTCAGGAGCACGATGGTGTCGGCAAACCGAGCTACGAGATTGAGCTGATGGCTGACGAGGAGTACTGCCAAGCCGGAGGACGCAAGAGACGAGAGCAGCTCGAAGATCGCCATCTCGTGCGCAACGTCCAAAAAAGTCGTTGGCTCGTCCAGGACCAGAGTGCGGGCTTTCTGGGCGAGCGCTCTGGCGATGCGCGCTCGTTGCCACTCCCCTCCCGACAGTGCATCGGTATCGCGCCCGGCCAGGTGCGATACTCCGGCCGCTTTCAGCGCGTCGTCAACAGCTGACTCATCGACCCCGGATGGGGCTCGCCACAAACCGAGGTGTGGATAGCGACCGAGTGCGACATATTGCCGCACCGATAGCGGAAAGGCGGTCTCCTCACGCTGTGGAACCACAGCGACCGTCCTCGCGAGCTGCGCCAGCGACAACTGCTTCACGTCTACGCCATCAACGGAAACGGATCCACGCAGCACTTCTACGCGGCGCACCAGCGCACGAACAACCGTGCTTTTCCCCGATCCGTTTGGTCCCGCGAGAGCGGTGAGCTTCCCGCCAGCGGCCTCGAACGTGATGCCATCCACCGCGTGGTCGCTCGCGCCCGGATACGAAACGACAAGATCGGCGACGGTGATCATGTCGTACGCCTCAACTGAACCAGAAAGAACGGCACGCCGAGGAGCGCCGTGATTGCGCCAAGGGGAAGCTCGGTTGGGGCGGCGACCGTTCGTGCGGCGAGATCCGCTGCGACGACGAGGGATGCGCCTATGAGCCCCGCTGCAATGATGAGCGGACGATGCGCGCGCACTCCGAGTCGTCGCGCGATGTGCGGAACGACGAGTCCAACGAATCCAATGAGGCCGGCGACCGCGACGGTAGCAGCAGCGAGCAGCGCCGCAATGAAAAAGATCCTTCGGCCCGAGCGCTCCGCCTCGACGCCGAGCGCCGCTGCTGCTTCTTCACCGAGCGAGAGAACATCGATCTCGCGTGCCCAGTAGATCAGCGCGCCACCCGTCAACGCGATGCTCAGCGCGAGCCATCCGACACTTCGCCACGTGGCGTCGGCTGCCGAGCCCATCATCCAGAAAAGCGCGCCACGAATGATATTCGGCTCAGCGCTGGCGAGAGCGACCATGATCGTTGCGTTCGCAAACGCGCCGACTATGACCCCAGCTATGAGGAGCGTCCTCAAGTCCACCTTTGAACCGCGCGCTCCGACGCGACTAACGGCCAGAGTGACAATCACGGCAGCCACCGACCCGAGAAACGCGGCCAGCGTCACCATCAGATCGCTCCTGATTCCGAGCGCAAAGACCAGTACAGCCCCGACAGCCGCTCCGCCCGATACACCGAGCAGGTACGGCTCTGCGAGTGGATTTCTGAGCGAGCCTTGCAGCGCCGCGCCGCTCGCTCCGAGTCCCATTCCGACCAATGCTCCGAGGACCACTCGCGGCAGCCTGAGGTCGCGTACGATCGCGACGGTCGTCGGATCTCCAACTCCACGAAGCGCGGCGAACACAGCCGCAAGAGAGAGCGAGACGGCGCCCCAGGCAACCGAAACAGCCCCAATGACGACCAGGACCGCGACGAGAACCACCCACAACCATCGAGGGAAGTGATTCAACGCAGGGCGCCCGGATGAAGGAGGTTTGCAAGGGACACTGCTGCCTCGCCCAGTTGCACCGCCGGACGAGCGACCACTGTGGTGTCGACGACAAGAATCTTTCGATCGCGAGCGGCGCGCACTATCAGCCAGCGCGGATCGGACTCGATCTGCCGTTTTCCGGCCGGTCCGGCGAGTATGAAGTCCGGGTCGCGCCTGGAGATGTCCTCGAGAGAAATCTCGGCGGATGGACTTTTTATGTCCGCATAGATGTTCCTGGCGCCGGCGATGTCGACGAGCTCGTTCATGAAGCTCCCGCCACCGATCGTCATGATCGGCGCGTCCCAGATGTGCCAGAACACCCTGGGCCGCGGCAGACCCGCAGTCGCCGCGCGGACTCTGGCGAGCGTGCGCTGAACCGAATCGACCACCGTTCGCGCCCTGACGGAATCGCCGAGCACCGCGCCCAACATTCGGACGCCGCGCGCGAAATCGGCGATGTGATCGATCTTGAGCGAAAGGGTGTTCACGCCGGCTGAGCGGAACCGGGAAGCCGCGGGCCGATTGTCCAGACTCGCGTACAGCAGGACAAGATCGGGATGCGCAGCGAGAACTGTTTCGACATTGGGTCTGATGCCGTCCCCGAGCGCCGGGATCAGCTTCGCTGAATCGGGCCACCAATCGTACTTCGAGCGGCCGACTAGTCGATGGCCGGCGCCGAGAGCGAAGAGAATCTCGGTCGTCGACGGATTGAGCGAAACAATTCGCGTCGGGGGTCGGTCGGTCTGGACCACATCGCCGAAATCGTCGACGAACGCGTCGGGTGCTTGCCGCCCATGTTCTTTACAGGCAGCGAGCGAGAGCAACAGCGCGTATCCGACCAACCGTCGACGAAAATACAAAACGGACACTCCTGTAAGAGGAATGCCCGCAACGAGCACGCGTCACCAGACGCCTGACCGCCACCAGCACCTCCCCCGAGGTTCTGCGAAAGTGGCGCGGACGAAAGTCGTCTCCTGGCTTCGGGCCGCCTGACTCACCTTCCCGACCGCGAGCGGTCAGTGGTAATTCGAGTCTGCGTTGGTGCCCGTTACAGTGGCGGGGCCGCACCGGCATCAAACCGGTTTCCGTGGCTCCCGTCCGCGATCGATTGTGATGCGAATGCTATCGTCGACGCAATGCCTGCGCAAGCGCGACGATCATCGTGCCGCCGATGACGAGTGTGAGCGCAACCAGGTAGCGCGGGTCGATGGCTCGCGCCGGCGGGGGCGCGGGCAGATCGATCACGGCGACTGAATTTCGTGGCATGTCGGAAGCAAGGAAGCGCCGGAAGTTGCGCTCGTCGACAGTCACCGAGTCCACCTCACGGATGTTTGGTCCGGTTACGCTGCCCGTCTTCTCCTCGATCATTATCTCATAGATCTGAGTCTCGTTCTCGAGGGGCAGCTTCAGAGGAAATGACTTGGCGGGCAGGTTGTAAGAGAACGACAGCTGCTTGATTCCGGGCGCGATGGGGGCAAAGACGCTGACGACTCCGCCGGCGTACGAGACCGCGCTCGGCGGAATGTCGCCCTGGCTCACCCGAAAATTCGTCGCGCCCGGTGGGATATGCGCTCCCCATGTCGCGTCTTTCGGCGTGTCGGTTGGCGCGATGCGCGTCACCGAACTGTCGTTGGAAAGATCGTACACTTCGACGACGGAGCGCAGTCCGTTGGCGTCAACCGCTGAAACGACAACGTGGTGTCCACGGACGCTCATCGGGACGGGTCTCGAGGTGGTGTCGAAGACCGTCACTTCACCGTCGTCGCCCTTGACGTTGCCTTCGGAAAGAGGAGGAGTAAAGTAGGCGATGCCGTCGTGCGAAGCGGAAACGAAGTACACCGCGTCTGCACTACCGGTGCGGGCGTAATGAAACGCGTATCGACCGCGTGCATCGGTCCTGATTGAATCGAGCGGGCCGGCGCTATCGGGCCCGACGCGGTGCAACACGACCCAGGCTCCGCTCACCGGGTCCATGCTATTCCTGCCGGGCCGAACAATTCGGCCAGCGACACTCTGTGTTGCTGAAGGGAGAGCGGCCTGCATGAGAAGCAGGACCGCCAACTTACATATTGAACTTCCCAAAATCTTCGGGACGCAGGTTCTCGAGGTATTCCTTCAGCTGCTCGGCCGACATTTCGTCCGACGGCTCGGCCAGGGTTTCCGGGGGTGTTTGCCCTTCCTCGAGCAAAAGAGCGGTGAGGAGACTCTCCTGGGC
>JBOHTC010000202.1:0-7914 GCA_050733495.1 Gemmatimonadaceae bacterium
CAACTTGAAGCCCGAGCCCTAATAGAGAGTGTCCTCCGAGCCGCTACTTATCCAGCCGCTCGGTTCGGGCTGCGTGTGTGCGAACAGGAAAGCTCACCCACTTTCTCTCAGCTCACCACTTTCGAAACGGAGGCTCGGACGCAACTGCTTCGTTTTTTCGCGCTTCTGTTGTGTAGCTCATTGCTGTTCGTCTCGCCGAAATCCGTCGCCGGTCAACCCGACGTGGCGAGCCATGCGGGCGCGCCCGATCAGGCTTACCTGATCATACGCAGCGACGATGGGGGCATGAGCCACAGCGTAAACATGGCGCTCGAGAAGCTCATTGACACCGGACTCCCCGTCTCGGTCTCCGTGATGTTTCCGACTCCGTGGTATCTCGAAACGGTGGACATACTGAAGCGACATCCGGATGTCGCGGTTGGAATCCACCTTACGCTGAACTCTGAGTGGAAGGACTATCGATGGGGACCGGTCGCTGGAAGCGCCGCAGTCCCAAGCCTCGTGGATGCGAACGGATATTTCTTTCCTTCGGCCGAGGCGCTCCACCAGAACCATCCGGATCTGGGGCAGGTCGAGACGGAGCTCCGCGCCCAAATCAATCGCGCTCTCCATTCAGGTCTCAAGATCGACTACGTCGACTACCACATGGGAACGGTTTTCGACGATCCGCAATTCCTCGCCATTGCGGAGAAGCTGGCCAAGGAGAACGGCTTCGGAATGATGGGCTACTTCGGCGAGACCAGGGAAAACCCGCAATACGACGCAGCTCCGAGCGCCAAGACCGACAGCGTGGTTGCGTTCGTCGATCGGCTGCGCCCGGGCTACAGCGTCCTGGTCACCCATGTCGGGATCGACAATGCGGAGCTCGGCGCATTAGTGGACATGAACACCAGCGGTCCCCTGGCTGATATGAGCAGGAATCGACAAGGGGAGCTTGACGCAGTAACATCATCGCGTTTCAAATCGGCCGTCACTGGCCACAAGGTTCACCTCATCACGTTTCGGCAGCTGATTGCAATGCAGGGCCTGTCGGCCATGCGAAGACCCCGCGGTTAACACGTACGTGGACTACTGGAGGATTGAGATGAAAAAGATGTTGCTTGGTTTGAATTCACTCCTGAACGCGCGCTCCTATTTTCTCCGCATTGCGGGGCTGAGCGTGCTGTTCGCACTGGTTTTCGCCGGAACGACATCGGCCCAACAGGCGGCGGTAACTGGAACCGTAACGTCCGCGGGCGGAGCGCCGCTGCAGGGCGTCACGGTTCGCGTCGACGGTACCGACGTTCGCACGCAGACGGATGCGAACGGAAAGTATCGGATCAGCGCTCCATCTGATGCTACTCTCGACTTTGCGCGCGTCGGCCAGCGCCCGGTACAGATGCCGGTCGCCGGTCACACCAGCCTCGACGTCACGATGCAAGCGATCTCGTACCTCGAGCAGGTCGTCGTGACCGCCTACACTGAACAGCGCCGAGCGGATATCACCGGCGCCGTGGCCAGCGTAGACATCGAGGCGGCGAAGAAGCAGAGTGCGGCCAGCGTACTCAAGGCGATGGACGCTACCGTCCCAGGTGTAACGCTCCAGACGAGCGGCTCGCCAGGCTCGCGCAGCACGATTCGTGTTCGCGGAATCAGCTCCTTTCAGAACAACGATCCTCTTTACGTCGTCGATGGCACGCCGGTTCAGGACTCGTATGTCAACTTCCTGAATCCCGAAGACATCGCGTCCATTCAGGTGCTGAAGGATGCGTCGGCGGCGTCGATCTACGGTTCGCGCGCCAGCAACGGCGTCATCGTGATCGAGACGATCAAAGGCAATAACAGCGGAGCGCCGAAAGCAACTCTGCGCGCCCGAACCGGCATTGCCAGCCCCGTCAAGGGGTACGATGACATGCTGCTCACCAGCTCCCTCGACTACTTCGCGGTTCAGCGGCAGCGTTATCTTAACGCTGGCCAGCCAGTCCCGTCGACGCTCATCGGCATCTACGGCGATCCAAACAATCCGTCGGTCCCCGCCTACACCTTCGTGACTCCGGGTGCCGTGCTCACGAGAGACGCCTTCGGTCGCCCGTTGACGGTGGACGCCTCGAAGTATTCCTACCCCACCGCGCTGATCGAGCCCGGAAGTGCCGGCACCGACTGGTGGAAGGAAGTCTTCAGCTCGGCGCCGATTCAGGATTACAACCTCGACGTGAGAGGCGGCGGCGAGGCAAACGCCTACGCCGTTTCGGGCAATTATTTCGACCAGAAGGGAACCTCCAAGTTCACCGACTTCCGCCGCGGAACTGTCCGCGTCAATACATCGTTCAACCGGACGAAGGTGAATTTCGGCGAGAACATCGCGCTATCGATCGATCGTCATTACGGCGGCATTCCTGATGACCCCATCACGCAGGCGGAGAACGGAATTCTCGGCAAGGACATCCTCCAACAGCCGGTCGTCTCCGTCTACGATATCGCCGGCAACTTCGCCGGTGCCAAGGGCGTGCCGACAGACAACAGCAGCAACCCGCTCAAGAATGCCTTCGATCAGAAGGACAACATCAGCAAAGACAACCAGGTCTTCGGAAATGTGTTCGCCGGATACAATTTCACTCCGGCGGCCACCGTGTTGACCAGGCTCGGCTTCGATGTTCGTCAGAATTCTTTTGCCGGATATTCCGCCCCCACGCCGCAAAACAACGAGGGGTCGTTCGCGAACGGGATTAGCGAGTACAACTATCAGCAGCTGGATTGGACCTGGACGAACACGGCCAGGTACGTGAAGACGATATCACGCAGTAGCTTCGACTTCCTGCTCGGTCAGGAAGCCAACGCGGGTAGCAGCCGGTTCCTGTCCGGCTCCATCAGCAACCTCCTGAACACCAACATCAACAACAGATTCATTCAGGACGCGCTTGCGGACCCGAACACCAAGGACGTTGGCAGCTCTGGCAGCTCCAATGCTTTGCTCTCTCTCTTCGGAAAGGCCGGCTTCAATTTCGCCGACAAGTACGTTGCGAGCTTTACTCTTAGAAGAGACGGTTCATCCAACCTGGCACCGGGTCACCAGTGGGGAACTTTCCCGGCGGTGGGCCTTGGATGGCGCATAACTAACGAGCCGTTCCTCGCCAACAACAGAATCTTTTCCGACGTGATGCTCCGATATGGATGGGGCATAACGGGCAACCAGGACATTCCTTCAGGCCGAATCATATCGACATTCGGCGGCAACCGCGGCGACACTTTCTACGACATTTCGGGCTCTAACACGAGCATCGTTCCGGGGTTCCGGCAGGAGGCCCTGGGCAACCCGAACCTGAAGTGGGAAGAGAACAAGTCGACAAACGTTGGTACCGATATGTCGCTCTTCCAGGGTGCGCTCGACGTTGTCCTGGATGTGTACAGGCGTACGACTGACAACCTGCTTTTCGATCCGAGAACTCCGGCCACCGCGGGCGTCGCTGCGCCGCCGATTGTGAATATCGGCAAGATGCGGAATGCCGGTTTTGACTTCTCCGTCGGGCACACCGGCTCGTGGTGGAACGCCACGTTCAACGGCAGCCATTACAAGAACGCGATCCTTTCGATCGACGGTGTTCAGACATTCTTCTTCGGCCCGGGCGCCACACGTATTGCTCTTGACGGGTCGCAAACCATTAACATGGTCGGCCACCCGATCGGATCGTTCTACGGCTACGTCGCCGATGGTTATTTCCAGAATGCGGCTGACGTCGCTGCGCACGCGACTCAAGACGGTGCTGCTCCGGGACGTATCAAGTTCAGAGATTTGAACAATGACGGGGTAATCAACGCCGACGATCGGACGATTATCGGCAGCCCGCACCCGAAATTCACTGCCGGCCTGGACCTGGGTGCGCACCACGGCAACTGGGATGCGAGTGCAACCATATTTGGAACCTACGGCAACAAGATCTTTGAGAACCAGCTGGACTTCTACGTCTTCCAGGATTTCTCGTCGAACGTGAAAAAGGATTTGCTGGCCAATTCATGGACGCCGCAGAATCCGAATGCCAAGTACCCGATACTCGATATCAACGATTCGTTCAGCGACAGGCCCAGTACCTACTTCGTGAAGGACGGTTCTTACACGAGGCTGCGCAATCTCCAGGTAGGCTACACGCTACCCGGAACCGCTCGATATCTCCCCGGCGCCAGAGTGTATGTCCAGGGTGAAAACCTCTTCACCAAGACCAATTACGACGGTCTGGATCCGGCGCTGCCTCCAGTGAACGCCAGCGGGGCGGCAGGCGATATCCGCGATCAGTTCATGGGCGTTGATCAGGGTGCCTACCCGACCAACAGAATTTTCAGCATCGGCATAGTCACCTCATTCTGAGCTAATCAGCCTTCTCAAAGGAATCGACACGATGAAAATTTTTTCGAAACACTTTTTGCTCGGCGGCACTGGAGTGCTGGTCCTTGCGACAGCCGGCCTGTACGGTTGCAAGGATTTCCTGAGCAACGCGGGCGAGCCTCAAGGAACGTTGAATCAACAGACTCTCGCGAATCGCGACGGCGTCGAGGGGACCCTCATCGCAGCATATCGCGACCTCGACTGCAACACGGTCAACGGCCCAACCGGATGGGGGTGCGCAGCAACCAACTGGGTTTTCGGTGACGTCGCGAGCGACGACACTTACAAGGGGTCCGACCACCTCGATCAGCAACAGATCAACGACATCGAGGATTACCAATGGGGCGGGTCCGGCGCGGGCGCCTACTTGGGAGACAAATGGGTTCAGGTGTATGAGGGGGTCGTCAGAGCGAACTCAACTCTACGCCTTCTCAAGGAGGTCGAGACTTCGAGTCCGAGCGAATTCTCTGTCGCGGACGCCAACGGCATCGCGGGCGAGGCGATGTTCCTCCGCGCGCATTATCTATTCGAGGGGTGGCGGATGTGGGGCAACATTCCCTACTACCGCGAAGACGAGACCGATTTCCGCAAGCCTAACGAGGACACCGCTGCGGTTGCTGCGGATCTCCTGAAGGACCTCGATTCGGCAATCAAGCTCCTTCCGGCAACGCCGCGCAACGGCCAAAAGGGTCGCGCGACATCGTGGACCGCGAAAGCTTATAAAGGCCGGGTGCAGATCTACAACCACGATTACGCCGGCGCTGTCACAACGTTCAAGGACATCGTCGCGAATGGCCCATACGCCCTCGAGGCGAACTTCGCAGATGTATGGACCGCATTTTTCACCAAGGAGAATGGCAAGGAAACGATCTTTGCCTATCAGGCTTCAGCCAACGATGGCGAGCCAAACGCGGAAAATGCCAACCAGGGAGAGCGGCTCAATTTCCCTTATTCTCCGAGCCACTTCGCGTGCTGCGGATTCAACGATCCCACTCAGAACCTCGTCAATTTCTTTAAAGTGGACGCGAACGGTCTGCCGCTTTCGCTTTCGTCTGGCTCGTGGAACGCGTCAGACGCGGAATTCGTGGCGGGGAGTGCGCAGCCCGTCGACCCGCGCCTGGACTGGACCGTTGGACGCGATGGAGTTCCGTACAAGGATTGGGAGCTCTATAGCAACTCCTGGGCAAGAGACAAGGTAAACGCCGGTCCGTACAGCCCAAAGAAGAACATCCATGAGAAAGCCAGCGGTGCCGAGACAACTGTTGGCTGGCAGCCGCAGCAACAGAGCTCGATGAACATGCACTTGTTCCGGTACGGCGACCTGCTGCTGTTGCTCGCAGAGGCCGAGGTTAGAACCGGCGATTTGAGTGGTGCCATGGCTCTGGTGAATCAGATCAGAGCACGGGCTGCAGTAGCGGCACAAGGCTGCGGGGCTTCCGCCGACAATAACGTGGCGGCCAAATACCCGCAGTGCGCCGGGCATCCCGAGATGACGCTTCCTATCAACTCTCCACTGATTACGTGGGCGAAGTACGATGTTCGACCGTACCCTTCGTTCCCGGATGCCGCGTACGCCCTCGCGGCCGTTCAGGCCGAGCGTAGACTCGAGCTCGCACTGGAAGGCCAGCGCTTCTTCGATTTGAGGCGCTATGGAATGGCGGCGCCTGGCGGAGCCGAGGAGCAGCTCAACGGCTACATCAACGGAATTGGTGGAGGAAACGAGAAAACCCGGAGACTTTACCTAGCCGCAGCGGCGGAAGTTCTGGACAAGCACCGTTTTTATGCGATTCCACCTATTCAGATTGATCTGAGCAAGGTCGCCGGTCAGGAGACGCTCAAGCAAAACACTGGCTGGTAACAGAACCGCCATCAACACGCAGAGCAAAAAGCACCGGTACTTCACTGTACCGGTGCTTTTTTGCTTTGACGATCCCTGAACCGCCTTCCCCCGATCCGCGCGAGGAAGCCGCGCGGAATTCTCTCAATGTTTGGTGATCGCGAACGCCTGGAGCGAGTCTCCGCTGTTGGCGACGATTACCGCTCGCCCGCTTCCCTGGGCCGTTCTTATCGCCGCCAGACCCGAGACATTACCTGGCGCCAGGAAGCCGCTCTGCACTGGGGAGACAGGCGTGAAGTGGCCCTTCCCGTCGCCTCTTAGCCAGAGACCATTGCCTGCGTCAGCCCTCGGCGTATTCGGCTCGGCGTCGTACAGGTTCCCCGCGACGATCAGATCCAGGTTGCCGTCTCCGTCAACGTCCTGAGCGACGATCCCCCTGACCGGTGAGATCTGCGCGAGATTCGGCAACGCCGAGAGCGCGAACTTCCCGCCTCCTTCGTTGCGCAGAAACACGCTCGCGAAAGTGTCCGCCTGATAATGCAGTGCCGACTGCAATTGGACGGGAGTGAACATCTGCTGAATCGAGGCCTGCGCGAACGATCCAAAAGTCGGGTACTTGATGCCGAGCGGATATATGTCGCGACCGAGGGGCACGAGTCCGTCGAGAGGATATTCCACGCCGTTTAACTCGGTGGTGAGAACGATGTTGGTCGTCCGGTTGCCGGTGAAATCCGCGGCGTAGATTCCAAACTTGCTGTCTTTCGACGTCGTGTAGGTGTAATTCAATCCGAGATTGCCGGCGACGAGATCTGGTCGGCCATCCTTGTCGAAATCGCCGACGGCAATACTGTACCACCAGCCGCGCGTGGGTGGCAGCGTCGTGGACGCGGTGACGTTGCGAAGTTGCTTGCCATCGTTTCGATAAAACTGGATTGGCATCCACTCGCCGGCGGTGACGAGGTCTTTTTTTCCGTCGCCGTCGAAATCGACCCAGACAGCATCGGTGATCATGCCGCCCGGAAGAACGAGGTCCGGAGCCATTTGCTCCGTGACGTCCGTGAAGTGTCCACCGCCGTCATTCCGCAGCAGATAGCTCCTCGCGGGGGAAGGATAGTTCCGTTGCGAAAGGCGCCCCCCGACGAAGAGGTCGAGACGCCCGTCGCCGTTGAAGTCGGCCGCTCGCACCGTCGCTGTGCTCGTGAGCATGGTTGGCAGAGCATCTGCCGCGCGCTCGAACCGGCCGCCACCCTTGTTGAGGTAGAGCCGATCCTGAAGCAACGAAGAGCTAGGCGCCAATTGATAGCCGCCGCTCGAGACGTAGAGATCCGGCAAGCCGTCGCCGTTGGCGTCGAAGAAAAGGGCGCCCCAGTCTTCGTAATCCTTGTCGGCGTCCCACGGCTGACCGTTTGTCGATGCAGCAAAACTGCCGTCCTTCTGCTGTATCAACAGCTCGCCAGCGACACCAGCTCCGCCGCCGATATAGATGTCGTCGAGTCCGTCACCATTCACATCGCCGACAGCGATGGGCGGCCCCTGCCTCGAGATCATGTACGGTAGAAGGGCCTGAACGCCGTAGTCGACCGAAGGCGCAGCTTCCTGTTTGTAGGAAAGCCCGCGAGCGGTGAGCGGCTGGAATTGCGGGAAGCGGGAGGCGGGAAGCGGGAAGCGGGAGCTGCGAGCTGGGACGGCTGGTGATATCACGTCATTGCGTCCTGCGTCC
>JBOHTC010000203.1:0-30990 GCA_050733495.1 Gemmatimonadaceae bacterium
TGAGGATTGCAGAGATGAACGGGTACAACTTCACAGAGCGAGTCCGAAAGGTTCTCGCCATGGCTCGTGAGGAGGCTGCGCGTCTCCATCACGAATACGTCGGCACCGAGCACATACTGCTCGGCCTCATTCGCGAGGGCGAAGGCGTGGCCGCCGCGGTCCTCCAGAACCTCAGCGTCGATCTCGACGAGATCCAGCAGAAGATCGAGGAGACCGTCAAGAAAGGAAAGGCAGCGGCGGCAACCGGTCCCGATCTTCCCTATACCTCGCGCGCAAAGAAGGTATTAGAGCTTGCCATGGGAGAGGCTCGTGACCTGAGTCACGGTTACGTTGGAACCGAGCATCTATTGCTGGGACTGCTGCGCGAGGAGAAGGGAATCGCGGCGCAAGTTCTGACGGACGCGGGTGTCAATCTTGACGCCGCGAAAGCCGAGACGTTGAGACTTCTTGGAACCGAGATGCCGCAGGGCGGCACGCCGGCGTCAGCTCCCGGCGCGCCAGGCACGAGCCAGACGCAGACCGGCAAGGGCGAGAAGAAGTCCAAGACGCCAGCTCTCGATCATTTCTGCCGCGATCTCACGCAGCTCGCAGCGGACAACCAGCTCGATCCAACGATTGGTCGCGGCAAGGAGATCGAGCGCGTCATGGAGATCCTCACGCGCCGCAAGAAGAACAACCCTGTGCTGATCGGTGAGCCAGGTGTAGGCAAGACGGCAATCGTCGAAGGACTCGCTCAGTTAATCGCCAATGGCGAATGCCCGGACTCTCTCCGCGAAAATCGCGTGCTGTCGCTCGACATGGCCGCAGTGATTGCCGGAACGAAATATCGCGGACAGTTCGAGGAGCGCCTAAAGGCGGTCATGAACGAGATCGCGCAAAACAAGAACATAATTCTGTTCATCGACGAGCTGCATACGCTCGTGGGCGCGGGCGCGGCCGAAGGCGCAATCGATGCCAGCAACATGCTCAAGCCAGCGCTCGCGCGCGGCGAGCTGCAGTGCGTCGGCGCATCTACGCTTAACGAGTATCGCAAATACATCGAGAAAGATGGGGCTCTCGAGCGTCGCTTCCAGACGGTAATCGTCGAGCCACCTTCTGTCGACGAGACTGTCGAGATCCTCAAGGGACTGCGGAAGAAATACGAGGAACACCACAAGGTCACGATTCCCGATACCACGCTCGAATCTGCCGCGAAGTTGTCGGAGCGCTACATAACCGACAGGTTCCTGCCCGACAAGGCGATCGACGTCATCGACGAAGCCGGCGCACGCGCTCGCCTTGCCACTCAGTCGCCACCACCCGCGGTGGCCGAGCTGAAGGGTCAGCTCGATGCGGTAAACATCGACAAGGAAGCCGCGGTACGTGATCAGAACTTTGAGCGCGCCGCATCCCTGCGCGACAGAGAGCGCGAGCTTCAGGGCGACATTCGCCGCAAGCAGGAAGAGTGGGAGAAGCACCGCCAGTCGCACCGTCCTGTGCTCGGCGAGGAAGAGGTCTCCTTCATCGTAAGCCGCTGGACCGGAATTCCCGTCATGCGTCTGCAGGAAGCCGAGACGGCGAGACTGCTTCGCATGGAGGAAGAGCTCCATGCATCAGTGGTGGCGCAGGAAGAGGCCATCAAGGCGCTCTCGCGTTCCATCCGTCGGAGCCGCGCAGGTCTCAAGGATCCAAATCGTCCGATCGGCTCTTTCATCTTCTCGGGACCGACGGGCGTCGGCAAGACCGAGGTCGCCCGCGCGCTCGCCAAATTTCTGTTCGCTGATCCCGCTGCGCTGATCCGCGTCGACATGAGCGAGTACATGGAGAAGTTCTCTGTGTCGCGTCTGATCGGTGCGCCCCCGGGCTACGTCGGCTACGAGGATTCAGGCACCCTCACCAAGGCCGTGCGTCGCAAGCCGTACAGCGTGGTGCTGCTCGACGAGATCGAGAAGGCGCACCCCGATGTCTTCAACATCTTACTGCAGGTGCTCGACGAAGGACACCTGACGGACAACTACGGCCGAGTCATCGACTTCAAGAACACTGTGGTCATCATGACGTCAAACGTGGGAGCCCGCGATATCACCAAGGGTCGCGGACTTGGCTTCCATGCGCCGGACATGAAATCCAACTTCGACCGGATCGCGGAAAAGGTGAAGGAAGAGATGCAGCACACCTTCAACCCGGAGTTCCTGAACCGGCTGGATGACGTGATCGTGTTTCACCCGCTGTCGCAGGAGAACATCGCGGAGATCGTCGGCATTCTGCTGAAAGACGTGCAGAAGCGGCTCGGCGACGAAGAGCTCACGCTGAAGCTCACGGAACCCGCCTCCGCTTTCCTTGTGAAACATGGCTACGACGAGAAGTTCGGGGCGCGGCCGCTCAAGCGCGCGATTCAGAAGTACATCGAGGATCCTCTCTCGGAGAAGATCCTTCTCGCGGAATTTGCGAAGGGAGACGAGATCGAAGTCGACCTCGCGAGCGACGGCGAGAAGCTGGAGTTCCGCGTACTGAGCGGGACACCCAAGGCGTAGCACCGCGCGTCGCGATCAGGACGGGGCCGCGGGAGAGCAACTCTCTCGCGGCCCCGTTGTCTAATGGGTACACACTCGCGCGGGACCTCCGTAAAACCTATTAGTGTATATTTGGGTGATGCCTAAAACAGCTCCATTTTTGCTGGTGCTCGTCGCAGCGAGCGCTGTTTCTTTGCGTGCGCAGGAGACCGCCGCAGGCGCGTGTTCTACGCCCGAATCCATAATCGTGGCTGGCAACTCCAGGGTCGACAGCGCCGCGGTCCGGACCACTGCCGGGCTGTCCACTGGAACCGCTCTGAACACGCACGACATCCAGACGGCGATCAAGGCGCTCTATACGACCGGCCAGTTCGACGACGTTCAAATAGTTTGTCGCGCCACCCCAGGGACAACCAACGCCACTCTCGTGATCCAGGTTCGCGAGCGGCCGATTCTCGCCAGCTATCGCGTGATCGGCGCGGATCGGGTGTCTCCAAAAGACGTCAAGGAGAAACTGAGCTTCGCGACCGGCAGCCCGGTCGATCCCGGTAAGATAGCGAAGGCACTCGCAAGCACCGACTCGCTCTACGAGAGCAACGGGTACTACCTCGCCCGCATCCGCGCCGAGTCGACGCTGACGAACGGCAAGCTCTCGATCGATTTCCGCGTCGACGAAGGACGGCGCCTGGCAGTCTCTGGCATCCGCATCGAAGGAAACAAGAATGTGTCTGACGAGGATATCGTCGCCGCCATGGACACGAAGCCGGAGGGATTCCTCTGGACTAGAAATGGCGAATTCGACGATGCCAAATTCGCGACAGATCTCAGCGAGCACATCCCGGCTCTGTACGGCAGTCGCGGATACATCGATTTCAGGATTCTCAAGGACACTCTGATCGTCGATCGCGCGAAGGGCAAAGGCCTGGTCGACATCACGGTGAGCGAAGGCCCGCGCTATGTCGTTGGAAACTTCGAAGTCCTGGGCAACCGCCGTTTCTCCTCAGAGCAAATCGGTGCGTTCTACCCATTCGGAAAGAACCAGGCGCCGACCGTAACTACGCGCGTGATGGGATTCATTCGCCAGAGCTACATCAACCCCGCCAATACGTTCGACGCGGCAAAGTGGGACGATGCGCAGGAGAAGCTCTCCGAGGCGTACAACGACGAAGGATACATCTATGCCCAGATTCGTCCCGTAATGGAGCGAGTTCCTAGCACAGATTCGGTGCGCAAAGTGAACCTGCGGTGGGAGATCGACGAGCGTTCACCCGCGATCGTCAACCGGATAGAGATCACCGGAAACGACTATACGCACGAGTCCTGTATTCGCGAGCAAATCGTTCTGGCTCCCGGGCAGGTGTTCAACCGCAACTATCTCATTCGTAGCTATCAGAACATCGGCAATCTCAACTTCTTCGAGACGCCGATGGCGGCGCCCGAGACGAGACCGAGCGGCGACGAGGGCGATGTCGACATCATCTTCAACGTAAAAGAGAAGCGTACGGGCAACGTGAATTTCGGCGCCTCGATGGGCCAGGGAACCGGCCTCGGCGGGTTCATCGGCCTCGATCAGCCCAACCTTCTCGGACGCTGCAAGAGGGCGCAGGTTCAGTGGCAGTTCGGACAATACATCAACGATTTCAACACGACGTACAGCGACCCGAACATCCGCCAGTCGCGGATTTCCGGGAGTCTCACGGCGTATCATAGCCGTTCGCGTTTTCAGATCGCGGAGCTCGGCGGCGCGGTGCGGACCGGTGGCGAGCTTCAGCTCGGATTCCCTGTGCCGAATTCACTGTACACCCGGCTTTTCGTCTCCTACGGCGGCGAGAAGGTCAACTACGAGAGCACTGGTCTGCTGGCCACCGTCGCGGACGCGTGCAAGAATTGTTTCCGATCGACGCTTGGCTTCACAGCGCAACACGACACGCGCACAGGCCTGCCGTTCCCCGCGGACGGAGGGCTGCAGTCGTTCAACGCGCAGTTCAACGGCGGACCGCTCGGCGGGACGGCTTCGTTCCAGCGCTACACGACCGAGTTGCGCTCGTACGCTCCCATTGGCCACCTCGGCGGTAGCGTCCTCGGCGGAGAGCCGATGATGTTCGTCGTCGGCCTCTCGGCGCGCGCCGGGGCAGTATTTGGAAGCACCGGGCCTTTCTTTTATTCACAGGCGTTCACGCTTGGTGGGACACAGTACGGCGAGCAGCTGCGGGGGTACGACGAGTTCTCCATCACGCCGAGCGGATTCAATCCAAACGCGGATCAGAACCAGGCGAGCATCTCCTCATTTGGAAACGCGTTCTTCGTCGGAACCGGAGAGATCGGCTTGCGGATTAATCAATCCCTTTACTTGAACACGTTCTTCGAGGGCGGTAACGTCTGGAACAAACCGCGGGAGTTCGATCCGACGCGGCTCTTCAGAAGCGCAGGGTTTGGAGTCAGCACCTTGAGCCCGCTGGGACCTTTGGGCGTGGACCTCGGGTATGGCTTCGACAAAGTCGATACTCAGGGGCGACCGGCACCCGGCTGGAAGCTCCACTTCAAACTTGGACAATTCTTCTAACACCGGAGTATCAATGCGAGTGCTTCTTCGTGCGAGCGCCGTCGCACTGGCCGCGTCGCTGACCATAGCAGGAACCGCTCGCGCGCAAACTGCCGCGACCGCGCCGCCTGGTCCGCTCAAGATAGGTTATATCAATTCCGCGCAGCTGCTTCAGGAGGCCCCCGGCCGCGCCGAGGCCGAAGCCCAGTTCGACCGCGAGGTCGGAGCGTACAGGCAGCAGCTTCAGCGCATGAACGATTCTCTGAACGCGCTCATGGCGGCGTTCGACCGCGACTCGCCAAAACTGGACACGACGGCGCGTGCGACTCGCGGGCAGGCGATACGCGACCGCGAAACAGAATACCAGACCCGTGCTCGCGGGCTCGATTCCACCATGCAGGCGCGCCAGGCGCAGCTCGTGAAGCCAATCATGGAGCGCGTGCAGCGCGTGATCGAAGCTATTCGTGCCGAAGATGGGTATTCGCTCATTCTCGACGTCGGAGCGCAGACGACCGTCGTCGTTGCCGCGGACAAGAGGCTCGATCTGACGGATCGCGTTCTGGCCCGACTCAAGTCGCAGGGCGCTCCAGCGGCGACGCCTGGCGGCGCGCTAGTGCCACAACCGGCGGGAGTGACTCGGCCAAAGAAGTGAGCCGACCGTCCGAGCCCGGCCCCTCAATCAGCGGTGATGGTGCTAGCACCATCACCGCTGAGGCTATTGCGGCCCTTGTGTCTGGCGAGTTGATCGGGAACGGAGGTGTGGCGGTGAGCGGCGTAGCACCGCTGGACCGGGCAGGGCCGAGTCATCTAAGCATACTGAGCGGGGCAAAATATCAGACGGTCTTTGCGACAACTCGCGCCGGTGTCGTGCTCGTCGACCCGGAATATCGCGACGCGCCGGGGACCCCGGGGGCTCGCGTCATTGTCAAGCAGCCGCTCGAAAAGTTGCTGTCGCTGCTGCCGCGCCTTTATCCGGAGAAGGCATCTTTGCCCGGCATCGCGCCGACCGCTCGCATCGGCAAAGGTGCACTGCTCGGTGACAGGGTGTCGGTGGAAGACTATGCGATCGTCGGGGCGAGAGCGCGGCTGGGTGACGGCGCTGTCATAGGTAGCCACTCGGTCGTGGGAGACGGAGTCGTGATTGGTGAGGGCTCCAGGCTATGGCCTCACGTCACCGTTTACCCGGGCGCATCGATCGGCGAGCGCGTGATGATTCATTCGGGTGCGCGAATTGGAAGCGACGGATTCGGATACGTGTTCCAGGGGGGCGTCCACCAAAAAATTCCTCACGTGGGCGGGTGCATCATCGGTGACGACGTCGAGATTGGGGCCAACACGACCATCGATCGAGGCAGCATCGACGATACCGTCATTGGCGACGGGACCAAGATCGACAACCTGGTCCATATCGCTCACAATGTTCGCGTCGGCGAGAAGTGCCTGATCATGGCGCAAGTCGGAATCGCGGGATCAGTGACGGTGGGCGACGGCGCAATCCTCGCCGGCCAAGCGGGCATAAGTGGACACATCAGCATCGGCGCTGGGGCGCGGCTCGCTGCGCAAGCGGGAGTATTCGGCGACATTCCGGCGGGAGAAACGTGGTCAGGCTATCCGGCGCGACCACATCGTGATTCGCTTCGCGCGTCCGCCGCACTGTTTAAATTGGCCGGCATGATGCGCCGCCTCGAAACGCTGCTGGAAACGTCCCCAGGCAAGTGAGTCGCAAGACTCTCGCGCGCCCTGCCGTGCTCGCTGGGATCGGGCTGCACCTGGGAGTGGAGTGCACGATAACATTTCGGCCGGCGATAGCGGGACAGGGAATCATCTTTCGTCGAACGGATCGCCCCGGCGCTCTGCCGATCCGCGCCCACGTGAGCGAGGTCAGCGGGAGTGAGCGCAGAACGCAACTTGGCGGTGGCGATGACGCGATTCATACAGTGGAGCACGTGCTCGCGGCCGTGACTGGTCTCGGTATTGACGACGTCACCATCGAGATGGATGGTCCGGAACCGCCGATACTGGATGGGAGCGCTGCACCGTTCGTGGAGGCATTGTCGGCCGCAGGCACCGCCGCCGTGAATGGGGAGCCGGATTTCCTGGATTTGAGCGAGCCGGTTCGGATAATCGACGGCGCATCCGTGTACGAGGCTTATCCGGCGCCACACCTGGAGCTGGATGTGACAATCGACTTTCCGCATCCACTCATCGGAACCCAATCCCGCCGGTTCGTCGTCACGGAGGAATCCTTCGCGCGGGAGCTATCGGGGGCGCGCACATTTGGGTTCATTCATGAAGTCGACGCCCTGAGGGCGAAGGGGTTGATCAAGGGAGCGACGCTGGACAATGCGGTGGTCCTTGACGACAGCGATATTGTCAGTGGCGCGCTGCGGTGGAGTGACGAATTCGTGCGCCACAAAGCGATGGACTGCGTCGGCGATCTTGCGCTCGCTGGCGCGCGGGTCCGGGCGCGGATCGTCGCGCTCAAGCCAAGTCACCGGGGGACGGTGACGCTGGTTCGCGAAATGGTGAAGGCCGGCCGAAAGGAGAAACGGATGGAAGAGAAGAAGGCGTCGTTTGCGATTGAAGACATCATGAAGGTTCTGCCCCACCGGTATCCATTCCTGCTTGTGGACAGAATCATCGAGATCGAGGAGAAGAAAAGGATCGTCGGAATAAAGAACGTCACGATCAACGAGCCATTTTTCCAGGGGCATTTTCCCGGACACCCCATCATGCCCGGCGTCCTGATCATCGAAGCAATGGCACAGGTCGGCGGCATGCTGCTTCTTGGCTCTGTCGCGGACCCCGACACCAAGGTCGTTTACTTCATGTCGCTCGACAACGTGAAATTCCGCCGTCCGGTGAAGCCAGGTGACCAGCTGAGATTCGAGCTCGATGTGATGCAGATTAGAGGAACGGTTTGCAAGATGCGCGGAATCGGAAAGGTCGATGGCGAGATCGTCGTCGAAGCTGACATGGCTGCAACGATACGCGACCGATGACGGCGACGCGGATCCACCCGACCGCGATAGTCTCATCGGACGCGGAGATCGGCGCCGGCGTCGAGATCGGCGCGTTTGCGATAGTTGGAGAGGGGTGCTCTATTGGAGACGGATCCATCATCTCACCGAGAGCCACGCTCGAGCGCAACGTCAGCATCGGGCCGATGGTGAACGTAGGAATCGGCAGCATCGTGGGCGGCCCTCCGCAGGATCTCAAGTTCGCAGGCGAGGAGACGACGGTCGAGATCGGAGAGGCAACGGTGATCCGCGAGTACGCCACGATCAATCGCGGCACGGCCCATTCTTTCAAGACGACGGTTGGTCGCAACTGCCTCCTCATGTCATACGTGCACGTTGCTCACGATTGCCAGATCGGAAACAACGTCATTCTGTCGAACGTCGTTCAGCTAGCGGGGCACGTGACGATCGAAGACAAAGCCATCATCTCAGGCCTCTGCGCGGTGCACCAGTTTGCAAGAATCGGCAGACACAGCTTCATCGGTGGATGTTCTCGCGTGTCGAAAGACATCCCTCCATTTCTCAAAGCGGTTGGAAATCCGGTGAAGCTGTACGGCCTGAACACGATTGGACTGCAGCGGGGCGGAATGGATGAGTCGACCATCCGCGAGCTGAAGCGCGCCTATCGTCTCCTGTTTCGCTCAGATTTGAACGTCACTCAAGCGATCGAGCGCGCACAGACCGAGCTCGAGTCCTTGCCCGAGGTAAAGGAGCTCATGCGATTCGTGGAAGCGAGTGAGCGCGGAGTCGTGATTTGAGCGATACTCCTCGCGTCGGTGTGGTCGGCGCGGGCAGTCTCGGTTTTCACCACATAAGAATTCTGCGGGACCTCGCGGATGTCCGCTTCACCGGATTTGTGGAGACGAGGCCCGAGCGCGCTCGCGAGGTGGAGAGGGAGCTTCGTGTAAAAGCGCACGAATCTCTGGATGCGCTCCTGGCCGTTTCCGACGCCGTGATAATCGTAGTGCCAACCTCGGCACACTTTGTCGTTGCGAGCGCCGCAATCGGTCATGGCAAACACGTCTTCATCGAGAAACCGATTACGACGACTCTCGAGGAAGCGGACAGGCTGCTCGAGTTGGCACGAGGGAAACATGTGCTCGTACAGATCGGGCACATCGAGCGATTCAACCAGGCAGTTCGGGCGGCGCTGCCCCACGTGAACAAACCGCGCTTCATCGACAGCGAGCGGCTGGCGCCGTTCAGCCCGCGCGGCTCCGATGTCACCGTCGTGTTGGACCTCATGATCCACGACATCGATTTGCTGCTCACCTTGGTGGGATCAGGTGCGAAAGAAATCTCCGCCGTGGGTGTCCCCGTGCTGACACCGATGCTGGACATCGCGAACGCGCGTGTGACTTTCACGTCGGGCGCAGTCGCGAACATCACATCGAGCCGAATCTCGAGAGAAAGGAAGCGCAAGATCAGGATCTTCCAGCAGAGCGGATACCTTTCGCTCGATCTCGCCGCGGGCACCGGCGAATTCTTCCGGCTCCGGAAGGACATCGACCCGATGGCGATACGATCAGCCCCGGCCGACATCACCGCGTTCGTCGATCGAATAAAGCTGGAGGCTCCAGCCGGCGAACCGCTCAAGCTCGAGCTGGAGAGCTTCGTGGCAGCGCTGAACGGAAAGAGTCCGGTAGTCGTGACTGGAGAGGAAGGGAGATTGGCTCTTGGTGTCGCACTCGAGATAGTGAAGGAGATTGAGCTCACTCTTCCGTCGCTGGTTGGACGCTCTCACCACCATGCGTAAGATCCTGTTCGTCGCGGGCGAAGCATCTGGGGACCTCCATGCAGCCGGCGTTGCGGCTGCTCTTCAGCGACTGAGACCCGAGCTCGTTCTTGCGGCGGTGGGAGGACCCCGACTCGCTGAGCAGGGCGTCGAGTTGCTGCAGCGCGACTCCGAACTCGGCGTGATGGGCTTTGTGGAGATTCTTAAATACATCCCGCGCCATTTCCTTCTCCTGCGCCGACTCGAATCAATGATGAAGCGCGGCGAAATCGCACTCGTCATACTCATCGACTACCCCGGCTTCAACATGAAGGTCGCGGGAGTGGCCAAGAAGTCGGCGGTCCCTGTTCTCTACTACGTGACACCCCAAGTGTGGGCTTGGGGCGCGGGAAGACTCCCAAAGCTTGCTGTTCTCGTGACCAAGGCGGCGGTAATTCTTCCGTTCGAGGAGCCACTCCTTCGCGGCTACGGAATCGACGCGACCTTCGTAGGACATCCGATGCTCGACCGCGCGGTGAACATGCCGAGCAGGCAAGAAGCGCGGCAAGCGCTCGGTCTGCCGGATGACGCTCCGGTCCTCGCCCTTTTTCCTGGCAGTCGGCAGCAGGAGATCGAGCGTCACATCGACGATTTCGTCGCTACCGCGCGGGAGCTACAAAGCAGAGTGACGGGACTCCAGACGATCGTCAGCGTGGCGCCTACGGTGGTCCTGGACTCCAGTCGATGTCCTTTCCGACTCGTGCATTCGGCATCCCTCACCGTTCTGCGAGCAGCGGACGCAGCATTGTGCAAGAGCGGGACAACCACTCTCGAAGCCGCGATCGCGGATTGCCCGCTGGTCGTGGCATATCGCACCGGACGAATTTCATTCGCGCTTGCCAAGCGGTGGGTGAAGATTCCACACATTGGGCTCGTCAACGTAGTCGCGGGCCGCGAAGTCGCCCGTGAATTCATCCAGGACCAAATCGTGCCGAAAAACATTGCCGATGCCATGGTCGAGTTGCTCAACCCCGGTAACGCTCGGCGTATCGAAGCTCTGACCGGGCTGGCAGAAGTTCGCAGCAAGCTCGGTACCCCCGGTGCCGCGGAGAGGGTCGCGCGGATCGCCGGTGACATGGTAGGCGAGCCCGGATGAGCGGGGAGCGCGAATCGCTATCTCTCGGCTCGCGCGCGGCGCTGCTTCTCGGAAGAGTTTTTCTTCAGATTCTCGCCAGAACCTGGAGGGTTCGTGTCGTGAACGGGGACAGAGTAGCGGAGCTCAGGAATTCCGGTGGCCCGTTCGTCTACGCGCTCTGGCATGGACATCTCTTACCGTTGCTCTGGCATCACCGCGACCAAGGAGTCGTGATTTTGATCAGCGAGCACCGCGACGGCGAACTTGTGGCCCGCGCGGCCGAGTCGCTCGGCTACGGTCTCATTCGCGGATCGACGACGCACGGCGCCAATCGGGCCCTTGTCTCGCTCATTCGAGAGCTCCAGTCCGGGCACCAGATAGCAATCACCCCCGATGGACCACGCGGGCCAGCGGAGAGATTTGCCCCGGGTGCGCTGGTAGCCGCCCAGAGGGCCGATTGCTACATCCTGCCCGTCGCGATTTCCGCGAGACCGACATGGCGCCTCCGCAGCTGGGACGCTTTCATGATTCCGAAGCCCTTTGCTCGCCTGACGATCGCGTACGGCGAGCCCTCGAAGGTTCTGGCGACCGATGCTCGCGCGGCCGCAGCCGAAGCGCCGCGGTTCGAACGTCTGATGCGCGATGCGGTGGAAAGCGCGCGTGATTGACTTCGCGGGAATCATCGAAACAGTGTGGCGCGGTCGTGGACTGCGCGCGCGCGCCGCCCGAAGTGCGCTCATGCCTTTCGAGTTGCTTTATCGCGGAGTTGTCGGACTGAGAGGGGCACTATATGACACCGGCTTGGTTCGGGTAGAGAATTTCTCGGTGCCGGTGCTCAGCGTCGGGAATCTTTCTGTAGGCGGTACCGGCAAGACACCCGTGTCGGCATGGATCGCGCACCGCCTTGCCGAGCGAGGAGCGAAGCCCGGTATCGTGCTTCGCGGATACGGGGGTGATGAGACGCTCGTGCACGAACGCCTCAATCCCGGCGCTCCCGTCATTGTTGCGAGCGATCGTGCGCGCGGAATCAGGGAAGCGATCGCGCAGGGAGTAGACATCGTCGTGCTGGACGACGCGTATCAGCATCGCCGCGCATCGCGCGACGCGGACGTGCTTCTCCTGGACGCCGATAGCTGGACGGGCACCGCGAGGTTACTTCCCGCGGGTCCATGGAGAGAGCCGCTGAGCGCGGCCCGCCGAGCAAACTTGATAATCGTCACCCGAAAAATCGCGACACCGATTGCCGTGGACGAGGTGCGAAAAGCGATCTCGTCCGCGGCGCCGGGGGTGCCGATCGCGGTAGCGCAACTTGCACCGGCGGATCTACGCAGCACCTCCACAGGCCAGGGGCTACCGCTGCATGTCTTGCGCGGCTCTGACTTGATGGCCATCGCAGCCGTTGCGCGGCCCGAATCTTTTTTCAGACAGCTCACGGAGCTCGGTGCCGTAGTGCGCCCGCACAGTTTCCCCGATCACCATTCGTTCACACCGCGCGAGGCGAATTATCTGGCGGCCCAATCGGGCAGCTCGGATTTTGTTGTTTGTACGCTCAAAGATGCAGTGAAACTCGAAACCATATGGCCTCCCGAAGCAGGGTCATTATGGTATGTTTCACAGCGCCTGAAAATCGAAGACGGCGAGCCACAAATTGACCGGTTGCTCGACACTCTTCTCTCGGTCTCGCGCTGAACCAACCCACCCGATCCGACTGTCAAAATTCCACATCATGGCTACCGATTATAAGATTCCCGCACACAAGCTGGTTCGTCCCGACAAAGACCATTTCCTTGACGAGGAGAACCCATTCGAGGAGATGATGTCGCGCTTCGACAAGGCGGCGGAGCTGCTGGACCTCGAGCCAGGCATGTACAAGGTGCTGAGGCAGGCAGAGAAGCAGATCATCATCTCGATTCCCGTGATGATGGACAATGGCGAGGTCGAGGTCTTTGAAGGCTATCGGGTGCTATACAACACATCGCGTGGGCCGGCGAAAGGCGGAATTCGATTCGATGTGCAGGTCACCCTCGAAGAGGTGAAAGCCCTCGCCGCCTGGATGACGTGGAAGTGCGCGGTGGTAAATATTCCGTTTGGTGGTTCCAAGGGCGGCGTGAAATGCGATCCTCTGGCGATGAGCGCCGGCGAGCTGGAGAAGCTGACGCGCAGGTACACATCGGGAATCATCAACATCCTGGGGCCGGATTCCGACGTTCCCGCACCAGACGTCAACACCAACGAGCGCGTCATGGCTTGGGTAATGGACACGTACTCGATGCACGTCGGCCACACAACGACCTCGGTAGTCACGGGCAAGCCGGTCGAGCTCGGAGGATCCCTCGGCAGACGCGAAGCAACCGGAAGGGGTTGCATGATCGTCACCAAGGAAGCCTTGAAGCACCTCGGCATGCCAGTGAAAGGGACAACCGTGTCCGTGCAGGGGTTTGGCAACGTTGGATCGGTCGCAGCGCAGCACCTGGCGCGCGAGGGGTGCAAGGTCGTCGCGATCGGCGACAGGTCACTGTCTCTCCACAATTCGAAGGGAATCGATATCGATGACGCCATCGCACACGTGAAGAAAAATCGCTCCCTCGAGGGCTACGACAAGGGCGATCCGATCAAGGGCGCTGACCTGCTCACGCTGGACGTCGATGTGCTCGTTCCGGCCGCACTCGAGAACGTCATAACTACAAAGAACGCGAAGGACATCAGAGCTCGTATCATCTGCGAGGGAGCGAATGGTCCGACGACAGCCGCCGCCGACGCGATACTTGACCAGAACGGCATCTTTGTCATCCCCGACATTCTCGCAAACGCCGGCGGTGTGACAGTCTCCTACTTCGAGTGGGTGCAGGACCGCGGCGGATACTTCTGGCCGGAGGATCTCGTCAACGAGAGACTCGACTCGATCATGCGCCGAAGCTTCAATGATGTTCTTGGTCTTTCCCGCCAGCATCGAGTGAATATGCGGACCGCCGCGTACATGCTGTCGATCAGCAGAGTGGCGAGCGTGCACAGGCTTCGCGGCATCTACGCGTAGATGCGACTGGTCGTCGCGGTCGTTGGGAAAGCGCGCAATCCGGCGCTCGGCGAAGCGATCCGGGATTATGAGACTCGAGCGGCGCGGTACTGGCCGCTCGACGTTCATGAGGTGCGAGAAGAACGGGCCGGGAAGACCTCCATCGAACTGGTAAAGGAAAAGGAGGGGGGAAGGCTAGCGGAACGAATTCCCGGTGGCGCCCATACCGTAGCGTGTGAGCAAGGGGGGCGGACGCTCGATTCAAATCAGTTCGCCGACTTTCTCAGGCGGGCCCGCGAGCAGGATCGCGATTTGGCCTTCATGATTGGAGGCGCCTTCGGTCTTGCCACCAACCTTTCCTCGAAAGCCACGACAAAGCTGTCGCTTGCTCCATGGACACTTTCTCACGAGATCGCCCGACTTGTGCTCGCTGAGCAGATCTACCGCGCTGGAACCATCGTTCGTGGAGAGCCTTACCATAAATGACGACTGCGGAGCATAGTGACCAGCTGAAACAGCGTTCCGGATCGGAGGAGGCGGACTGGTTCGAGGAGTCGTTCGGATTGGATTATCTCTGGATCTATCAGCACCGCGATGAGACAGAGGCCGAGCGCGACGACCGGTTCGTCGAAAAGACAATCAGACTCCGCGGCCGCGGAAAGGAATACATCGAGCGGGTTCGACTCCTGAGTGCTCGCGACCTGGAGAGCATGCTCGACAGTGTGGGTTTCGATGTCACGAGGCGGGTCGGAGATTACGCGGGCGCGCCGTGGTCGGAGAGTTCGCCGCGCACAATTATTTTCGCGACCCGCCGATGACCAGCCCCCGAGTGATGACCAAGCCGCTCGGTGGCAATCCGCTAGCAATCGCGGCGATGGCGGGTACCGCGCCAACCGGATGGTACGAGCCGCAGCCGCGCGATGTAGAGTCGTGGCGCGAGCGCATCGATGCAGTGCGATCCCACTTTCCAACTAAGTGGCTCGAGAGTCTTTATCCCGCTATCGAACCAACCGGGGCGGCAAAGGACCGACTCAACGCTGTCGCCGACGGCAAAGGAGTAGTCGTCACAACTGGACAGCAGCCCGGTTTGTTCGGAGGTCCCATATACACCCTATCGAAGGCACTGAGCGCGCTTGCATTCGCCGATGTCCTTCAGCAGGCGACGGGTGTGCCGGTCGCTCCGGTTTTCTGGGCCGCAACGGACGACACTGATTTTAGAGAGGCAAGCAGTACGGCGATCTCCCTGATCGGAGGCGCGCAGCAGCTTCGCATCGATCACCAGGAGCCGTTGGGTCAGCCCATGGCCGCGATGCCACTGGGAGATGTCTCCGCCCAGCTGGACGCACTCGCGAGGTCGGCGGGCTCAGCCATCGACCGCTGGCCCATCGAGCTCCTCGAGCAAAGCTACCGGCCGGAGGAGACGATAGGATCCGCCTATGTCGCGTTCCTACGCGCGCTGCTGTCACCACTGGGGATATCGGTAATCGATGCATCGAGCGCGGCCACACGAGCGGCTGCGAAGCCGGTTCTGGTGAGGGCGTTGGAGCGAGCGACGGAGATCGCGAAAGCAGTGCGCGCCCGAAGCACAGAAATGGAGTCGGCTGGCTTTGGGCCTCAGGTTCAGGAAGTGCCGGGGTTGTCGCTGGTATTCAGTGGCGCTTCTGGTGGCCGCAAACGTGTCCCGATCAAAGCCGCGGAAACGCAGAAGATCGCGGACGATCTCGGACCGAACGTGCTTCTTCGTCCGGTTGTCGAGAGGGCAATTCTGCCGACCGCGACCTACATCGGCGGACCAGCGGAGATCGCATACTTCGGGCAGCTCGGCGTCATCGCTGACGCGATCGGCGCTGCGAGACCGGCAATCGTCCCGCGTTGGTCCTGCACGATCATCGAGCCGCACGTCGAGGAAATTCTAGAGAAACTTTATTTACTGCCGGAAGATCTGCAGGACCCGCACGAGGCGGAAGCACGCGTGGCACGCTCACGATTGCCGAAGGACGTACTCGACGAGCTCAATGCGATGCGGACCGTCGTCGAGAGTCGGATGGACGCGCTCGCTGACGCAGTGGTGGACACGCATGCACCCATTGGACAGAACGTCACCGGCGGGTTGCGCGCAAATCTGATGCGACGCCTCGACCGCTTCGAGCGCCGTCTAATAGCCGGCGCCAAGCGACAATACGCAAATACGATGACCGAAATCGGAACCGCGCGAGGCTCGCTATATCCGCTCGGCAAGCCACAGGAGCGAGCACTCAATTTCGTGCCTCTCCTTGCGCGCTACGGCTCGGCGCTCCGCGACGAGATGCTGGTTGCGGCAGCCGCCCATGCACGGAATTTGATCGATGGCTCGAGCGCGCCACACGCAGCGGTTCAGAACAGCGAACCCATTCGGGTCTCCGGGTGACGGACTCGCGGCCTGGCGAGGCGAGCCGTAACCTTCCGGAATTTCTCTCGCCTGAAGCGGACGAACTCACCGAGGCGGCACCGCCAATCGAGCGACGCCAAACCCCGCGAGCCACGAACGCAGCGTTCGACCGTTCGAAAGGCGCAGCTCTTCTGGTTGGTGCCGGAATACTTCTCAGCAGGCTCGCCGGCCTCGTTCGCCAGACATTGATGGCTCGTTATCTGGGCGCCGACCTGGTGGCTGACGCTTTCAACGCGGCCTTCAGAATCCCGAACATGCTTCAGAATCTGTTCGGCGAAGGTGTCCTGTCCGCGTCGTTCATTCCGGAATACGCGGGCCTTCTGGGAAAGGGTGATGAGCAGGAAGCGACGAGACTCGCTGGAGCGATCGCGGGGATGCTCGCGCTCGTGGCAGCGATCATTGTCTTGATCGGCGTAATAACAGCTCCCTGGCTCGTCGCGATAATCGCGAATGGGTTCACTGGTCCAAAACGCGAGCTTACGGTTCTTCTCACCCGCATTCTCTTCCCGGGCGCAGGACTGTTGGTTTTTTCGGCGTGGTGCCTGGGCGTTCTCAACAGCCACCGCCGGTTTTTCATGTCCTACACGGCGCCAGTGGTGTGGAACCTCGCGATGGTTGCGACCCTCGTACTCTTCCACCGCAACCACACGCAGGTACAGCTCGCGATTTACCTCGCCTACGGGTCCGTCATCGGAAGCGCGCTCCAGTTTGGAATTCAGCTTCCACAGGTGTTCTCCGTTGCGCGCGGAGTAAGGCCCAGGTTAACAACAACGTCAACGAGTGTGCGTAACGTCTTTCGCAACTTTGCCCCCGCGTTTATTGGAAGGGGCGTCGTCCAACTCAGCGCACTCGTTGACGCGTGGCTCGCAAGCTATCTGGGAAACGGTGCCGTCTCCTCGTTCACGTACGCGCAGGCGATTTACGTTCTCCCCATCAGCCTGTTCGGCATGGCCATATCGGCGGCCGAGCTCCCCGCAATGTCGCGTGCTGTCGGCACAACGGCGGAGATTGGCGCGTATTTGCGTGGACGCTTGAGCGATGGGCTCGACAGAATCGCCTACTTCATCGTCCCCAGCGCGGTCGCGTTACTTGCACTTGGCGATCTTATCGTACACCTGCTTTTCGAAAGCGGACGCTTTAATAGGGGCGACACGATCTGGGTGTGGGAGATCCTGATTGGATCGACCGTTGGTATTCTGGCGTCGACGATGGGACGATTGTACTCGTCTACTTTCTATGCTTTACGCGACACAAAGACGCCGCTCCGCTTCGCGGTCGTTCGGGTGATCCTGACAACAGCGCTCGGCTATTTCTTTGCGCTGAAACTCCCGGGACTTCTCGGCTTGGACCCGAAGCTCGGCGCGGCAGGTCTCACCGCGTCGGCCGGAATCGCAGGATGGGTCGAATTCTTTCTGCTTCGACGCGAGCTCGACACGCGCATAGGAAGAACTCGGCTAATCCCGGCGCGCATGCTGCGACTTTGGGGCGCCGCGCTATTAGGCGCGCTCCTTCCATGGGCTTACAAGGTAATGACCGACCGCGACTCGCCATTCTTCTCCGCTCACGAGAACGCGGTGCATTCAAAGTTCAGTGCGTTCGGCTTGCTCGCGCTTTATGGCGTTGTTTACGTCGGCGTAACAGCCGTGTTCGGAATTCCGGAAGCGATGAACGTCCTCGACCGCGCCCGGCGGGTACTGCGGATTCCGGGTCGTCAGTGATGAACGTGCACGATCGGGCGTGGTATAATTACGAATGCTTCCCGTACCCGACGCAGTTGCCGTAAAGCTTGCACATCTTCCCGATGGGCCTGGAGTCTATCTCTGGAAGGGAAGGGACGGCTCAACTCTCTACGTTGGCAAGGCAAAGCGGCTCCGTTCGCGCGTGCGAAGCTACTTCAGCAACGACCAGCTCGAGAGCGTCAAGACGCGTCATCTCGTCGGTCTTATCGCCGATCTCGATACGATCGTCGTTCCGAGCGAGGCGCACGCGCTTATTCTCGAGGCGAATCTGATCAAGGAATACCGGCCTCGCTTCAACATCGCTCTTCGCGATGACAAGTCTTATCCGTATATCAAGGTCACGCTTCAAGAACCGTTTCCTCGAGTGTACGTAACCCGACGGCTTGAGGACGACGGCGCCCGTTACTTTGGACCATATACCGACGTGGGCGCGATGCGTCGCGCGCTCAACGTCGTGAAGCGCATCTTCACCGTCAGAAGCTGCAACTACGACATGCCGGCCCAGATGCCGGAGCGCCCCTGTCTGGACTATTACATAAAGCGTTGCAAGGCGCCTTGCATTCTCGCCCAGTCGCAGCACGACTATCGGGCGATGATCGACGAAGTCGTCCTATTTCTATCCGGCCGGCCGGATGAAGTCGTGCGACGGGTCAAGCAACGGATGGATCTCGCCTCTGAGCAACTCGACTTCGAGCGCGCAGCGGAGTTACGCGACGCCCTTCAGCACCTCGAGCAAATGGAAGAGCCGACTGTGGTGCTCGAAGTCGAGGGCGGCGATCGCGATGTGATCGGATACGCGCGCGACGGTGACGACGCTTGCGTGACGGTTCTTCGCATTCGAAGCGGCAAGCTTTTGTCCCGCGAGCAGCGCTTCCTCGAGAACATCGACGGAGAAGAAGACGCCGATGTGATGAGCGTTTTTCTCGCCGGAAGCTACGTCGGGATGCAGGAGAAGGCACGTCAGCTTCTTTTACCGTTCGACTTTCCGGATCGCGAGCTGATCGAGCAGGCGCTGCCCGAAAGCAGAATCCAGATCCCACAACGTGGTCCTCGCCGTGACCTGATCGCGCTGGCCGAGCAGAATGCGCGACACCTGCTCGAGGAGCTCAAGCTCTCGTCTATGGAGGCAGAAGAGCGAGCGGGCGATCCCGTCTACGAGCTCGGCAGGGAGCTCGGACTCCAGCGTCTGCCGCGATCGCTGGTCTGCTTCGATATCTCCACCACTCAGGGCACCGATACGGTGGGATCGTGCGTCTGGTTCGAGAACGCGCGTCCGAAGCGATCGGAATACAGGAAGTTCAAGGTCAAGACTGTAGAAGGGACAGACGATTTTGCGTCGATGCACGAAGTCGTTCGGCGCTACTTCGATCGCCGGGCAACGGACGAGAAGCCGCTACCCGACCTCATTGTCATCGACGGTGGGAAGGGTCAGCTTTCTGCCGCGCAGGCCGCGCTCATTGAGATTGGCCTTGCAGACCGGGCGTTGATCAGTCTCGCAAAGCGGGAGGAAGAAATTTTCGTATGGGGTCGCGCCGAGCCGCTAAAGCTGTCTCGCCGGTCTCCAGCGCTGAGGCTGCTCCAGCAGGCTCGTGACGAGGCTCATCGGTTTGCCGTGACGTACAACCGGAAGCGTAGATCGATGCGCACGGTGACATCCGAGCTGCTAAAGGTCCCGGGAATCGGTCCGGTAAAGCGGCGCCAGCTTCTGCAGGAGTTCGGCAGTGTTCAGGGCGTTCGAGACGCGGGTGAGGAGGCCATAGCCAAGCTTCCGGGCTTTAACCCCGAGCGCGCGCGTAAGCTTCTCGAGTCGCTGGCAGCGACCTCGCCCGTTTGAGTAAGTGTCAAGAATTCTGTAGGAGGCAAGGTGAGCTAAAGCCCGTTCTTTCCTTGATTTCGCTAGTTATAGCTCTAAATTACTTGAGCTATGGTTAGAGTCTCTCACGTCGACCTCGGCAGCATCGCTGCTTCCCTTGGAATTGAGCCCGGAACTCAGCTTCTGGCCGTCAACGGACGGCCGCTAGCGGATTTTCTGGACTGGGAATTTCTGACTGCGGAGGACGAGCTCTCGATCGAAGCCAGACAGCCAAATGGCGACGAGATCGTCTACGAGGTCGAGCGATGCGACGGGGAGCCGCTCGGCGTGTCACTCGAGCCGCCCACCGTTAGGCGTTGCGCCAATCGTTGCGAGTTCTGCTTCATCGAGGGGCTTCCGGAGGGACTGAGGAAGCCGCTCTACATCCGTGACGACGACTACAGGCTTTCGTTCGCGTACGGGAACTTTGCGACTCTCTCGAACGTGAAAGAGCGCGACATCGCCAGGATACTCGAGTACAGGCTCTCTCCGCTCTATGTCTCAGTCCACGCGACGAATCACGAGGCGCGAAAGGTCCTACTCAATAACACCCGCGTTCCCGACATCAAGGCGCAGCTCGCCCGGCTCGCGGCTGGCGGGATACAATTCCATTCGCAGATGGTGGTCGTCCCGGGGCTCAACGATGAAGAGGTTCTGGAAGAATCGTTTCGCGATCTCTGGAACATGGGCGACGCAGTCCTTTCGGCGGCCGTAGTACCAGTTGGCTTGACACAGTTCTCGCATCTCTACACGGCCAGGTCTATGGATCGCGACGCGGCGCTCGCCATCCTCGAACGTGTTGAGCGTTGGGGAGAGCGCGCTCTGAGCGAGCGCGGTGAGACGTGGGTGTTCGGGTCCGATGAGCTGTACATGCTCGCTGGCCGCGAGCTTCCTGGCCCGAACCATTACGGAGACTTCGCCCAGATCGAAAACGGCGTCGGTGCGGTGACGTCGCTCCGAATGCGCATCGCTGCGGGACTAGCAAAGCTTCCAAGGCGCGATGGCGAGCGTATTGGCGTAGTGACCGGACTCGCAATGGGGAGCCTCATGCGACCGCTCCTCGACAACCTGGCTGCGGCAACCGGTGCGGATCTGGAGCTGATAGTCGTCGAGAACTCGTTGTTCGGCCCGACCATAACTACAGCCGGATTGCTCATGGGTAAGGATATCCTTGGGGCACTTTCGGCGCGGAATGATCTGGACATCGCGCTCATTCCCGCCGAGACCATCAACGAAGACAGCATCTTTCTCGACGACTGCACGCTCGAGCACGTCCGCAACTCGCTGCCCATGCCGATTTTTCCGTCGTACGACTTCATAGATGTTCTGGCCTCGGAAGCGAGCGGAGTGCTGGCGTGAGCCTTCCAGTCATCGCGCTCGTCGGCCGGCCAAACGTCGGTAAATCGGCTCTCTTCAATCGCATCGTCGGCGAGAACAACGCCATTGTCAGCGAAGAAGCTGGAACCACCCGCGATCGCCATTTCGCGCGCGCAGATTGGAACGGCCGTCAGTTCTGGCTGGTTGACACCGGTGGACTAGCCGACGATCCGCGCATTCCAATGGATCTGGAGATCCGGCGACAGGTGCTTCAGGCGATCGACGAATCCGATCTGCTCATGCTCGTGGTCGACGCGAAGAGCGGATTGCATCCGAGCGACCGGCGGGTCGTTGATCTTTTGCGCGCTGCGCAAAAGCCCTGGGTGCTGGTCGCAAACAAAGTTGACGACCCGTCGACAACGGATTTCTACGAATTCTACGAGCTCGGCGCCGGTGACCCCGTGCCGGTATCCGCCCTCAACGGCAAGAATTCCGGCGACATGCTGGATGTTCTCGTGGAACGGATTCCGGTGTCGGAGGAAGCGCCTCCCGAAGCGCTGCGTGTCGCGGTGGTGGGGCGCCCCAACGTTGGAAAGTCGTCGATCATCAACCGGTTGCTTGGCGAAGAGCGGCTCGTGGTGGCCGACGAGGCGGGCACGACCAGGGACGCGATCGACACGCCAATGAACTATCACGGTCGCGAGATCATTTTCGTCGACACGGCCGGACTGCGACGCCAATCCAAAGTTGAGGACGGCATCGAGTTCTATTCATCACTGAGAACGCGCAGAGCAATCGAGGCCTCCGACATTTCCGTGCTGGTCCTGGATGCCGTCGAAGGTCTCCACAATCAGGATCTGAAAATCGCTGCCCTGGCTTGGGAGAGCGGACGCGGACTAATAGTGGTAGTGAACAAATGGGATCTCAGGGAAAAGGAGAACAACACCGCCGCGACATTCGAGAAAGAAGCCCAGGAAAAGGCGCCGTTCCTCAAATTCGTGCCGTTCGTATTCACGTCGGCTCTCAGTGGCCAGCGCATCACTCGCATCCTCGATCTCATTCTCGAAGTTGACGCGGAACGTCACAAGAGAATCAGCACGTCCCAAGTCAACACTACTCTCGAAGCGATCGTTGGACGCCGGCAGCCGCCGCAGGCGGCCGGACGCGAGATCAAGTTGAATTATGCCACGCAGGTGCAGACAGCCCCGCCGACCATTGCGGTATTCGGAAACAATCCGGATCTGGTTCAGGAGCACTACGTGCGCTACCTGCACAACGGCTTTCGCGAAGCGTGGGGATTTCGCGGCAATCCTCTTCGGATCATCATGCGGCGCAAGTCAGCCTGAATGCCGCCGATTGTCGGCGTCATTCTGTCGTACCTGGCCGGCTCGATACCGTCGGCATACCTCGCCGGCAAGGCACGCGGTGTCGACCTGCGAAAGCTCGGCTCCGGCAATCTCGGCGCAACCAATGTTGTAAGAGTCCTCGGCCCGAAAATCGGTGCAGCGGTTTTCGTCGCCGACTTGCTCAAGGGATTCCTGCCTGTGTATTTCCTGCCGCGATACACGGAGACGCTTCAGCCCGGCCTTTGGGCTCTCATATTTGGAGCAGCTGCTATCCTCGGTCACGTAAAGCCGATTTTTCTGCTATGGAAGGGCGGAGGGAAGGGAGTGGCCACGGCTAGCGGAGTCTTTCTCGCACTTGCCTTTGTTCCGATGCTGATCGCCGAAGCACTGTGGGTGGTGGTCTTCTATTTCACCCGCTACGTAAGCCTGGCGTCACTCGTAGGAGCGGCGGTTTTGCCAATCGCCATTCTGATCTGGTCGCGCGATCCTGCGTCGGCCGTTTTCATCGCCAGCGTGATCGTAGCAATCTTCGTGTTCTGGACGCATCGCGCAAACATCGGCCGGTTGCGACGTGGCGAAGAGCATCGCTTCGTCAAGAAAGAGGCTGCTGACTGATGCGATGCGCGGTGATAGGAGCGGGCGCGTGGGGCACAGCGCTGGGTGATCTCCTGGCGAAGAACGGCCACGACGTCCGGCTCTGGGCGTACGAACGCGACGTCGTTGATGCAATCAACAACTCTCATGAGAACGTCCGCTTCTTGCCCGGCCATAGACTCGCACCCGCGCTCCGCACCGTCGGAGATCTCGCGGAAGCCGTCGCTGGCGCTGAGCTCGTGACCGTCGCGACACCCTCGCAAGTACTTCGCTCAATCGTGAAAGCGAGCGCTCCCGCTATTGCCGATGCGATTCCGATCGTGGTTGCCACGAAGGGCCTCGAGAGAGCGACATTGGCGCTGATGACCGAGGTCGCGGCCGAGGAAATTCCAGGTTCGACTGTCGTTGCGCTGTCTGGCCCCAGCTTCGCCGTTGAGGTGGTAAAGTGCCAACCGACGGCGGTTGTCGTCGCTTCCAGGAATACGGAGGCAGCGGCGGCTGTGCAACGCGCATTCAGCTCGCCGTATTTTCGGGCATATACTCACACCGACGTCATCGGAGTCGAGCTTGGGGGCGCCCTGAAGAACGTCATGGCCGTCGCGACCGGAATCGCCGAAGGCTTGGGCCTTGGATTCAACGCGCGCGCAGCACTCATCACGCGCGGTTTGGCCGAGATGACCAGACTCGGTGTTGCGCTGGGCGCTGAGCAGGGCACGTTCGCTGGTCTCGCGGGTCTCGGCGATCTCGTATTGACGTGCACGGGATCCCTGAGCCGCAACCGAGCCGTGGGCCTCGAGCTCGGGCAGGGAAGAAATCTCGAGGACGTATTGAATGATACCGAGACGGTCGCGGAAGGAGTCGTCACGGCGCAAAGCGCGCGTGATCTGGCAATCCGCGTTGGAGTGGAGATGCCAATCGTTGACACAGTGAACCGCGTGCTCTTCGACGGACAACCGGCTCGCAGCTCGATTGCGGCCCTCATGTCGAGAGAGCTGCGTTCGGAGGTGGACGAATGAAAGCGAAAGAACCCGTCCAGGAGTTCTTCTCGATCGGGGACGTCTGCACGCTGACCGATCTCAAGCCGCACGTGCTGCGCTACTGGGAGAGTCAGTTCAGGTTTCTTCACCCCGCGAAGAATCGATCGGGCAACCGGGTCTACCAACGGCGAGAAATAGAGCTCATAATGCTCGTGAAGCAGTTGCTGTACACGGAGAAATACACCATCGACGGCGCGCGCCAAAAAATCGACGATTATCGGAAGAGCGGAGAGCTGAGAACGGTGGCGCGTGCAGCGCTGGATTCGCAGGCGGTCGAGTCCATGGAGGCAGACCTGCGGTCGATCCTCGCCATACTTGATGGTCAACCCGAACAGCCGGCGGGTGAAATTTGATCGAGCCTCTCGTCGTCATCGTTCCCGTGTACAACGCCGAGGCAACGCTCGAAAAGGTCGTCAAGAACGTGCGTCGTAACCTCCCCGGTGCGCTCGTCATCGGAGTCGATGACGGATCCTCCGACAGCTCACGTGCGCTGCTGAGAGCGGTCGCTGACGAGACGATCGAGTTCGACGAGAACCAGGGCAAAGGTGCCGCGCTGAGAGCGGGTTTCGAGTCCGCTCTGAAAAAAGGCGCGGCGGCTGTTCTCACGATCGACTCTGACGGCCAGCACGATGCCGCGTTCGCGCCGGCGATCGTCGGTGCGCTCGACCATGCCGATATCGTCATCGGAACGCGCGATCTTTCGGGTAAAGCTGTTCCGAGACATCGCCGAATCGCGAACATGATTTCGTCCGCTGCAACCCGCGCTGTTTCCGGAGGAAAAGTCAGGGATAGTCAGTCAGGCTACAGAGCGATAAAGGCGGAAGTGCTCCGCAAGGTTCACGCGATGGGCGACAGGTACGAATTCGAGACTGATTTCATAATTCGCGCGGCACGCGCCGGCTTCACCACTGTCAACGTACCCATTTCCACCATCTACGGATCGCCCAGCTACTTCCGGGAATTCCGCGACGCGTGGCTTGTGATAAAGGTCCTGTGGCGACATCGAGCGGGGATCTTCAAGCGTTGAGACTTCTCTGCACGAACGACGACGGGATACTCGCGTACGGACTTGCGTGCCTCATCGAGGCCGCCGAACCGTTGGGAGAGATTACCGTCGTCGCTCCGGATCGCGAGCAGAGCGCGACGAGCCATTCGCTGACGCTGCACCACCCTATTCGCCCTATCGAGCGCGGGGAGAGAAGATTTCAGGTCGATGGAACGCCTACGGATTGCGTGATGCTTGCCGTCGAAGCATTGATGCCGGAACGTCCTGATTTCGTTCTGAGCGGAATCAATCACGGCCAGAACATGGGCGAAGATGTGCTTTACTCCGGCACGGTTGCGGCCGCGATGGAAGGCCTGTCGCTCGGCATTCCATCCGTGGCGATTTCTTTTGCAGGCGGCGACCTGCGGGCTGATGTTAGCATGCTGCGCGACCAGATAGCTCCGGTGCGAGATCTCCTTGAGCATATCGTATCGCTGAGCGTTTTCCCCGCCAACACGTTGCTCAACGTCAATTTCCCGCCTTTGCGCGGCGACAACATTAGAGGCGTGCGTCTCACTCGGCTCGGTAAGCGCGTCTACTCCGATTCGCTCAAGCCGATGCAGGATCCGTGGGGGCGCCAGATCTATTGGATCGGAGGCGGCTCGATCGAGTGGTCGGGTGAGGAGAGCTCTGACTTCCGTGCCGTCCAGGAAGGGTACATCTCTGTCACCCCATTGCATCTCGATCTCACGCACCACGCAATGCTCGAGAGCTCGGAGAAGTGGTGGCGCAGGTCGTAGAGCATGAGTTCCGCGGACCGCGCCGGAGGCTCGTCGAGCAGCTTCACGACCAGGGAATCAGGGATCTGGCGGTTCTCAACGCCATCGATCAGACGCCGAGGCACCGCTTTATACCGACGGGCGTTCGGCACCGCGCGTATGAGGACTCCGCGCTGCCGATCGGAAACGGCCAGACGATCTCCCAGCCTTCCATTCACGCGCGATATCTCGAGCTCCTGAAGTTGAATGGAAAGGAAAAAGTCCTCGAGATCGGAACCGGGTCTGGCTACCAGACGGCGCTTCTTTCGGTTCTCGCATCGCAGGTTTTTTCTATCGAGCGAATTCCCGAGCTGCTCGACAATGCGCGAGAGACGATCCGTCAGCTCGGACTACGCAACATTTCTTTCCTTCTGGGCGACGGCACACTCGGTTGGCGGCAATACGCGCCTTACGATGCGATACTTGTCGGAGCAGGAGCACCAGAAGTGCCGTCGATGTACCTCGAGCAGCTGAAGGAAGGCGGACGGATCCTCATCCCGCTCGGCGGCAAGGAGGAACAGACTTTGTACATGTTTACGCGTCGGGGTGATGAGCTCGAGCAGGTCGAGGTAGCCCCGGTGCGGTTCGTGCCGCTGGTGGGCAAGTACAGCTGGGAGGGGATTTAATGAGAGAGCAGCCACAACGCCCGTTCATTCCACACCATACTCCAAACGCGTCTGCGCAGGTAGTCGCGGCGTCGGAGTTCGCGTTGTCTCGACCATTTGTGCCAGGTGTTCGGGAACCAAGTCCGGCTCAGCGGGAATCGATTCCGACAATAGAGCGGTTTCTCGATATGGAGACGTCCCTCGCCGACGTGACTGAACTCGTACCCGAGATTCCGCGACGCGTTTCGTCCGACCTCGCGGACGAAAGCGAGCTTCCTCCGGTGGAGCATTTCACCGATCCCTTGCCTCCAATTGCGGCGTTCGCGCCCGGCTCGACCGGAGCGTTGTTGGACGATGCCGCCTATGACACAGGGGGAGACGCGCAAGAAGCGGCGACAGCGTCGCCAGAAAGCGAGTGGCTCGAAGACGACTGGCAACGGTACGATTGGAGAGCTGCAGCCGCACTTGGCGAGGCCGTCGAAACGGAAGCGACGAACGACTGGGCGGCTACCGATTGGGAAGTAGCTCCGCCTACCACGCGCGATGAGCACCCAACCGCCGAAGCGATCGCGAGCGCGCTCGATCACATCGCGCAGCGCATTAGAGAGGGTGAGCTTGCCGTGCCTTCGCCCGACATGCTGGGTGATCCTGCCGCAATCGCAGCGTCGGTTGCCGCTCTCCTGGGGGTGAAGCGCTAGAACTGCATGGATAGCATTCACGTCGAAGTCAGCGGCCTTGTCCAAGGCGTGGGATTCCGTTGGTTCGTGGTGAGCAAAGCCCGTGACCTGAAACTCTCGGGCTGGGTGAAAAATCGCAGCGATGGAATGGTCGAAGTTCTGGCGGCCGGCGACCCTGCGTCGCTCGAGCTGCTGGAGGCGGCGATCGTTGCCGGTCCTCCGGGTGCTCAGGTGCAGCACGTTCAGAGGATGCCGCCTTTGCCCACAGACGGCCTCCAGGCGCCATTCGGAATTTCGCGCTAGACCTCTAGTCGACGTTCGCTAGTCGGCTAGTGTGGAACGCAACCGCTCATCGGCTTCACGATACCCGGCGGGAGCTCGGTCACCCGTTGGCCTCAATGCTTGCGCCGCGCGAAGCGCACGTCAGCCAGCTCCGTGGCGTGAGCGCAAAGCGCCGTTCGTAGGTGGGGGAGATGTCCGCTGCGAAGGCAGCGAGAGCCTCGCGATTTCCAACCGCGATTGCGCACCCTCCCCATCCCGCACCGGTGAGCCGCGCTCCGGTTATTCCAGCGTTAGCTCTCGCCTGCTCGACGAACCAATCGAGCTCCGGCGTCGAGCACTCATACTTTACACGCAAAGACTCGTGCGATTGATAGAGTAACTCACCATCGATTCGGTGGGTGTGCATCAACCCTTGCACCAACCTCTCCACCCGCAGGGTTTCTTCGGCTACGTGCAGCGCGCGCTTCTCGAGCGTAGCTGGCAGATGCGCGCGACGGATCGCGTCGGGATCAGCGGCAGCAAGGTTGGGAAGGGAAGGGTTGAAGCCGCGAAGGAGCGCAAACGCTTCCTCACACTCAGCGCGTCTTTGGTTGAACTGTGACGACCGAAGTGAGCGGGGCGACGCTGTGTCGAATATAAGGACTGAGTCGGGCATTGCGACCTGCTCGGTCTCGAGCGTGTCGCACCAGAGATGAAGCGCTTCACCCTCGACGCAGAGTGCAGAAGCGAACTGGTCCATCACTCCCGATGCTACGCCCACGAACTGCGTTTCGACGCGCCAGGATAAGAGAGCCAACTTTTTCGGCTCAATGGGTTCTTCGAGAATTGTAGCGAAGGTGACCGCTGTAGCAACCTCCAGGGCAGCGGACGAGCTGAGCCCGGAACGGGTCGGCACGTCACTCACGACAACCGCATCGAACTGCGGTAGCGTAGCCCCCTCGGCCGAGAGTGCGGAGCAAATTCCCGTCATGTAGTCCCACCATTCGCCGGATGCCTCAGTTCGCGTGACATCGAACTCGGCTGGCCTCGACTCGAGACTGGAAACGATACGGCTCACGGATGCTTCAGGCCGTGCTCTAGCTGCGACGTAAGTGCGCTGCTCGATTGCGATCGGCAGCACCTGGCCGCCGTTGTAATCGGTATGCTCGCCGATGATGTTCACCCTACCGGGTGCCGACCCGACCACCTCCGGGCCGGCGTCAAACGTACGTCGAAAGAAATCGCGAGCATCAGGGGCTTTCATAGGTGGTGGTTTCGTCGCGGAGTCGGAGTGCCAGAATCACGCCCGGGAAAGACTTCAAGAATCGGACGGGGTCTGGTAGATTGCGCGCTGCAAAGCACTACCGCTTGGGTCCAGCGACTTCGGCGATCGAGCCCCCGTAGCTCAGGTGGATAGAGCAGCGGTTTCCTAAACCGTTGGCCGGGTGTTCGAGTCACCCCGGGGGCACTCGTTTCAGACTCGATAGTCGGTCCGCTACTCAAGTAGAAACTGCTGGAATGTAAGACAGCGAAGTGCGCTTCCTCCAACACTTTATCTTTCAGACATGACAAGTCCCAACGCCCACGCCAAGACGCGGCGCGGTACCGACGAAGAATCGATCATCGAATGGTTGATGGTGCACAAGCGCGAAGTCACTTGGGGCATCGTCATCCTCGCTGTCATCGTTTTTGGCTTCTGGTACTACCAGCGGTCACAGTCACTTCGCGCGCAGCGGGCGGAGGCGCAGTACTTCCAAGCCAGACAGTCGGCGGCAGCGGGGAACATACCACTGGCCGTCTCTGATCTGCAGAAGGTAGCCACGAGATACGAGGGAACCCAAGCTGGAACGGAGGCGGCGCTAACGCTTGCCCAGACCCTCTACGAACAAAAGAAGTACAAGGACGGGATCGCGGCGCTCAAGAAGGTGCAGGATAAGGCGCCCGACGACTTCAAGGCCTCTGTCCACGTTCTTGCCGCCGCTGGTTATGAAGAGTTGAACGATTTTCTCGGAGCCGCAGCCGAGTACAAGGCCGCCGCCAGCGCGACCAGATTCCCAGCGGATAAATCCCAGTATCAGGCGAACGCTGCTCGGGATTACATGGCGGCCGGAAAGACGGATGAGGCGAAAGCCATCTGGACCGAGCTAGTGAAGGCGGACACCGGCGCTACCGCGGCCGAGGCCAAGGTCAGGCTCGGCGAAGTCACGGCCAAGCCGATGACCACGTAGGGCGTTCATCGCTCAGCTGGCATATGCGTATAAGATATGTTATGTAAACTAACCACGGTGGATAAGTGTGGAGAAGCCGATGCTCTCGTGTCATCGGATTTCGAACTCAGTCCTTCCCTTTGTCTTAGCCGCTTGAGGTGAGAGAACACTTCAAAAGGTGCCGCGGCGACACCAGACGCGCTTTTTGCCGACAGTCTGTCAGCGCAATTCCTTGAGACGCCCTTCGTAGACGATCCTTCCCTCTCCCCGGAGCGAGGCCAGCCACGCCTGGCCCTCTCGCTTCAGCGTGACTACAAGCGGCAAGCCGGAACGCGTCCACAGCGTCGTCTCGTGGCCTGATTGGCCCCAGATTGACAGCAGGACCGCTGTCGCCACAGCCCCCGTGCCACACGCCAGCGTCTCGGCTTCAACGCCTCTTTCGTACGTCCGATACGCGAAGGAGCCGTCGTGTCGTGTACCGACAAAGTTTATGTTCGCTCCATCGGGACCAAGGTCAGGATGGCTTCGGAGCTCCCGGCCGCGAACGGTCACCTCCGCAGCCTCGAGATCCTTTGAGGCGATCACCACATGCGGGACCCCAACCCGTGCGTAGCCGACTCGGGATTCATCGTGACGCCTTCCCAGATCGCTGACTGGCTTTACATCGAAAACCGGATCGAGATCCACTTCAGGCAAGCCGTCCCGGATGCGAGCCCTGAGCGCTCCAGCTGCCGTATTCAGTATGAATCCGCCGCCCTGAGCGAGGCCCAATTCCACTGCCAGGCGAGTACTGCAAAGACTCGCATTCCCGCATAGAGCGGCCTCGGAGCCGTCGCTGTTGTAGTACCGCATATTGATGTCGCCCTGTCCGGCCGGCTCGAGGAAAACGACGCCGTCGGCGCCCACGCCGGTCCCGCGGGCTGAAAGCGAGCGGATCGTCTCCGGGTCTTCGAACGCCCCGGCATCACCATCGGAGAAGACCACGAAGTCGTTGCCCGACCCCGTCATTTTGAAGAATTGGTGGTCTGTGGGATGTGAGTTCATCAGATTTTGCCGATCAGACTCCACCAGCGCAGACGCCAGACCATCCAGACGGCCTCACGGACAATGCGCTTCGACATCTTGCTCTCGCCTTCAGTCCGGTCAACGAAAATGATGGGGATCTCGACCAAATTGAAACCGCGCTTCCAGGCCCGATAGGACATCTC
>JBOHTC010000204.1:0-3653 GCA_050733495.1 Gemmatimonadaceae bacterium
ACGTACAACAAGACCATCGGCAAATTCCAGCTCACCGGGATTCCGCCCGCACCGCGCGGCATGCCGCAGGTCGAGGTGACGTTCGACATTGATGCCAACGGAATCCTGCACGTGACTGCGAAGGACAAGGCCACGGGCAAGGAGCAGAAGATCCGCATCGAGGCTTCGAGCGGACTTTCTGACGCCGAGATCGATCGCATGGTCAAAGACGCCGAGAAGAATGCGGCAGAAGACAAGAAGCAGCGCGAAGCGATCGACGCACGCAACCGGCTGGATTCGATGACCTACGAAGTCGAGAAGAACGTGAAGGAGTGGGGCGACAAAGTCTCACCCGACACCAAGGCGAAAGTCGACGCCTCGATTGAGCGCGCACGCAAGGCGCTCCGCGGCGACGACATGAACGAGATTCGCGCCGCGCAGGAAGAGCTGACGAAGGTGTTCAGCGAGGCCGGGCAGGCGTTCTACCAGCAACAGGGGCAGGCTGGAGCGCAACCTGAGGCAGGGCAGCCAGAGGGAACCACCGCAGGCACAGAAGGCGCGGCAAAGCCGGACGACGTGGTCGAAGCTGACTACGAGATCGTTGACGAGAAGAAGTAACGTCGAAAGCTCGAAGGGCCCGCCTGAAGCCAGGCGGGCCCTTTTTTGGCTTTGCTATGTCCGCACACCGGTCTAGTTCAGTGCACTGGTTCGACGACGCTCCAGTCTGCGAGATCCTGCCACCAACTGTCGGGCCGTACACCAGCAGTCCGAATACGCGGAGAAACGCCGTGCACGTTTCGCAGCTCGTATATCCACATCGCCGGGGCGTCGTCGGTGAGGACGCGGTAGGCACGACGGTACAGATCGACGCTGCGCGCCGGGTCCATCTCGCGAACCGCGCTGTCGATTACTGCATCGAACACTGGGCTTCTGTACGAAGTTTCGTTGTACCCACCCTTTCTGATCTCCGAGCTGGCCCACTCGTCGCGCACTGACGACGGGGTCGGATCGATGTGCCAGGCATTGAGCGCGGCGTCGAACTTCCGGTCCTCTAGCCTTTGGCCAAATGCATTGGCCTCAAGTGGCTCGATTCTCACGTCCGCTCCGGCGCGCCGCCATTGTTCCTGCAGCAATACCGCGAGCCTCGATCGAATCGCGCTGGAAGTAGGAACCATGAGGGCAAACGAAAGTCTGGTCCCGCTGCGCGCGCGAATGCCGTCGGACTCGCGCTTCCAGCCGAGCGAATCCAGAATATGAGCCGCCGCTACGGTGTCGTAGGGCAAGCCGATCGTTGTATCACTCGTGGGAAGCGCTCGGGTGACCGGCCCATGCCCAACGAGGCCAAGTGTATCGAAGACACTCCGTACAAGGGCATTTCGATCCGTGGCCATTACGAGAGCTCTTCGCACATTCCGGTCGCCAAGAATTGCGTTCGGCCTGTCGCGCGCCGGGTCTCTCAGATTGAACGCGAGATAGCCATAGTCGAGGCTTCCCTTCGTGGCGATGATTCCTTCGCCTTTCTCTCTGACCTGCGCGACGTACTCCGGCTTGACGACATCGAGAAAATCCGCCGCGCCCGTCAGGAACCGCACCGCCGCCGCTGGATAGTCCGCGGAGACGAGCCAGATCACTCTGTCCGCGCTGGGACGTCCCCGATAGTTGGAGCTGTCGGCCGTGAGGACGATCCGTGTGCCGCGGTCCCAGCTGGAAAAACGAAATCTTCCGGTGCCGATGGGATGCTGTGCAAAAGCTGAAGTGCGAAGAGCCGCCGGAGCAATGTCTTTCAGGAGGTGCGACGGAAGAATCGGTACGGACGCAGCGATTTTCCAGAACGCGTCCGGCGACGGGCGATGTAGCCACACGCGAGCCGTCATCGAGTCCGGAAGGGAGACAGAATCTACGTTGTCGAGGTTCGATGAGAGCGGCGATCCGAGGGTCGTGTCTTTCACCAGTGCGTAGGTGAATTTCACGTCTTCCGCGCGAACAGGCGCGCCGTCGTGCCAGCGCGCGGCGGGGTTCATTTGAAATTCGACCGACGTTGAATCGGATGCCCAATGCCACGCGCTCGCGAGCCTCGGTGTGAATCCGACATCACCAACTGCATTGAGGTCGGGCCCTATGTCGGCAAGATTGTCGAAGATCTGATCGCTGACCTGTTTCCCCTGAAGCGACAGGGTCAGCGGCGACAAGAGCGCATCCGCGTCAGCGGAGGCCGATATCGAAATCGTTCCGCCGACCGTTTTCGTGTTTTCGCCCCTGTGGCAGCCGGAAACGAGCAGGCAGAGGACCCCGAGACCAGCTACAAGGCTCGATGTCACGATGGCACACCGCCGGCAAAGATCGCCATCCGCTGAGGAGTCGGGCGGCCAGGTATGTTCGCCGTTTCGGCCCACGCGAGAAACATGTCGAGAAGAGCCAGATCGAACTGACCGGTGGAAGACCGCATGATTTCCGCGGCCCGTGCGTGCGTCAGCCCAGGCCTGTAGGACCGGGTCGTTGTGAGTGCGTCGTACACGTCAGCCACGCACAGGATGCGGGCTGCGAATGGAATTTTTTCGCCGGCAAGGCCGTCGGGATATCCCGTTCCGTCCCACCGCTCGTGGTGATTTCGAATGATTGCGTGGATGTCACCCGGGAAATCGATGTCCTTCACGAGCTCGAGACCGGCTTCCGGATGGCGCTTCATGATCTCCCATTCTTCGGGAGTGAGCTTCCCGGGCTTGTTCAGAACCTCTGTCGGAACGATGATCTTCCCGATGTCGTGAAGCAGCGCTCCGATTCGGAACCAGAACAGCGAGCGCGCATTGAAACCGGCGCTGTCTGCCAGGACGCACGCAAAGAATGCAACACGCTCGCAGTGGCCTTGCGTGTATCTGTCTTTGCTTTCGATCGAATTGCCCCATTGACCAGCGATCTCTACAAATCGCGACTCGAGCGCGCCATTTCGTTTCTCGACGTGCGCAATCCTGAGGCTCGCTTTGAGCTGCGAGTAAAGTGCGTGCGCTTCGTTCAGACTCTGCAGCATCTCGCGATGGCGCTTCTGCGTCCAGTAAAGCTCCGCCTGCTGTTCAGCGACGTCGGCCCTTAACAGCAGATCGCCGGTCTCCATGGCATGCCGCCCCGCAGCATCCAGATGTTGCGACGCCCCGTCGTAATCCGAACGCTCGCGCGCAATTACGCCCAGGTGCCTGAACACCTCTCCGCGCCACGATGGTACATCGTCAGTCGCGACTGCCAAAAGTTTCTCGCACTCGGCCTGAGCTTCGTCGTAGCGCTTGGCAGCGATATAGAGCTGCACCTGATTGGCCGCGAGATCGAGCTGTCTCGGGCGGTCGCCATCCTCAGCGAATGCGCGAGCGGCTTCAGTGTACGCCGCCTCGGCATCAGCCAACTCTCCCAGCTCCATGTAGGCGAGGCCGATATTGTTCAATACCTCCGCCTCGTGATTTCTGAGGCCGAGTGCCTGATATCCGAGATGGCTCAGACGGAAAGCTTCGAGGGCGGCCCTCAAATCTCCGCGGATCATGGCTACGGTCCCGACGTTCGAGTCGATCATAGCAATGAGCGGAGCGTCGGCGGCGAGCTCCGCCTTGCCTCTGGCCGCGCCGTAGATCGCCGCGGCCTTGTCGAGATCTCCGCCCATCTGGTACACGATTCCGACGACGTTGAGCGCT
>JBOHTC010000205.1:0-2798 GCA_050733495.1 Gemmatimonadaceae bacterium
GTGCGCTGTAGCATGACGCGCACGCTGCCGCTGAGGCCGGGCACCGCGCTCACCGTCAGCTCCGTCGCCGGCGTTGCCCGCGCCGGGCAGATGCGGCGCGACTTCCTCACCTACGTCGAGCGCGAACGGGCGCATCCGTATCGCACCTTTCTGCACTACAACTCCTGGTACGACATCGGCTACTTCAGCAGGTACGACGAGGCCGCCGCGCTTGCCGCGATTACCGCCTTCGGAACAGAGCTGCACGAGAAACGCGGGGTCACGCTCGACTCGTTCCTTTTCGACGACGGGTGGGATGATCCAAAAACGCTCTGGCACTTCAATCCCGGATTCCCTGCCGGGTTCACCAACGTGGCTGAGGCAACGCACCGATATGGCGCCGCTCCGGGCGTTTGGATGTCGCCCTGGGGTGGCTACGGGGAGCCGAGACAAGAGCGGATCAAGTATGGGAAAGCTCAGGGCTTCGAGACGAACGAAGATGGCTTCGCCCTATCCGGCCCCGTGTACTACAAACACTTCCGCGACACCTGCCTCGACATGATGCACCGCTACGGTGTCAACCAGTTCAAGTTCGATGGTACCGGCAATTCCTCCAGCACATTTCCCGGAAGCCCCTTCGACAGCGACTTCGACGCCGCCATCCATCTGATCGACGAGCTGCGAGCAGAGAAGCCCGACCTGTACGTCAATCTCACGACTGGTACCTATCCGTCACCGTTCTGGCTCCGCTACGCGGACTCCATCTGGCGCGGCGGCGACGACCACGAATTCGCCGGGATCGGCACCAGCCGGCAGCGCTGGATCACCTATCGCGACGCGGATACGTATGAGCACGTCGTCCGCGCCGGAGCATTGTATCCGCTCAATTCGCTCATGCTCCACGGAATGATCTACGCGCGGTCAGCGCACAATCTGATGACCGATCCCGGGAATGATTTCTCGTCAGAGGTCCGGTCCTACTTCGGCACCGGCACGCAACTTCAGGAGATGTACATCACGCCGACGCTCCTCTCGCGCGATAACTGGGATACGATCGCGGAATCCGCGCGATGGTCGCGAGCGAACGCCGACACGCTGGTAGATACGCACTGGGTCGGCGGAGATCCGCTGCGTCTCGAGCCGTACGGCTGGGCGTCGTGGTCGCCGAGGAAAGGAATCCTCACGTTGCGCAATCCGAGCAACGTGCCGCAGAAGATTGCGATTGACGTCGAGCGCGTCTTCGAGCTGCCCCCGGATGCGCCCCGCCGATATTCGGCGAGCAGTCCGTGGGCCGCGGACCGCGGACGCGCGGCAGTTGAACTTCGCGCTGGCGAAGAACGGGAAATTCGACTCGCGCCGTTTGAGGTGCTGACGCTAGAGGCGGGAAGCGGGAGGCGGGAAGAGGGAAGCGGGGGAAGCGGGCGGCGGGAAGAGGGAAGCGGGAAGAGGGAAGCGAAACCATGAACCCGCCATCCGCTTCCCACCTACCGCTTCCCGCGCACCGCCTCCCGCCCACCGCTTCCCGCTTCCCGCCTCCCGCCTCCCGCCGATGCAACTGACATCGCTCGACTGGGTGATCGTAGTCGTGAGCCTCGTGCTCTGTTATCTGCCCGCGATGTTCTATCTCAAGCGGGCCAGGTCGAGCGTGGCGGAATTCTTTACTTCGGGTCAGTCGGCGCCGTGGTGGCTGGTCGGGACATCCATGGTTGCGACGACCTTCAGCACCGACACGCCGAATCTGGTAACCGACTTCGTGCGATCGCACGGAGTGTCGTACAACTGGGTGTGGTGGGCGTTTCTGCTCACCGGCATGGCGACTGTGTTTTTCTACGCCCAGCTGTGGCGACGCTCACGGGTCCTCACCGATCTCGAGTTCTACGAGCTCCGGTACTCGGGGCGACCCGCGGCGGCGGTGCGCGGTTTCCGCGCTGTGTATCTCGGACTTTTCTTCAACATCATGATCATGGCGTCGGTGACGCTCGCCGCCGTAAAGATCGCCAACGTGATGCTTGGCTGGGGACGTTTCGAGACTATCGCAGTGTGCGGCACGGCAGTGGTGCTGTTCGCCGCTGTCTCTGGACTCTGGGGCGTACTCGCGACTGACCTCGTGCAGTTCGCGCTCGCGATGATCGGCGTAACCGCCGCGGCGTACGTCGCACTTCATCAGCCGCAGGTCGGCGGTCTCTCCGGACTGCTCGCCAAAACGAATCCGAAAACGCTCTCGCTGCTGCCGGATTTCCACGATACGACGCTGACCCTCACGGTCCTCGTGATTCCGCTCACCGTGCAGTGGTGGTCCGTCTGGTACCCCGGCGCGGAGCCGGGCGGCGGGAGCTACATCGCGCAGCGGATTCTCGCATCGAAGAACGAAAGACACGCGCTCGGTGCCACGCTCTGGTTCAACGTCGCGCATTATGCGCTGCGCCCGTGGCCGTGGATCATCGTCGCACTGTGCTCGATGCTCGTCTTTCCGACACTAGCCGATCTCCAGCGCGCCCTGCCGCAGGTGAACCCTGCGCTCATCGCGAACGATCTCGCGTACCCGGCGATGCTGACTCTGCTACCCGTCGGCATGAAGGGGCTGATCGTCGCGTCTCTGTTCGCCGCATACCGCTCGACAATCGAGACCCATCTCAACTGGGGCTCGTCGTATCTCGTCATCGACTTCTACCAACGGTTTCTGGCGCCGGGAAAAACGCAGCGTCACTACCTGTGGGTCTCGCGTGCTCTCACCGCGGTGCTGATGATCCTATGCGGCGTGTTCACGATGTTTCTGTCGACTGCGAGTCAGGCGTTCCAGCTACTCCTCTCGGTGGGAG
>JBOHTC010000206.1:0-1002 GCA_050733495.1 Gemmatimonadaceae bacterium
ACAAACGTCGCGCTGGCTGCTCCGGACGCAACGGTCCCAGAGGTCACCGCCGTCCCGATGGTCGTCCCGCCCTGCGACACGGTGAACGTGACTGTACCGGCATTCACCGTCCCGGCCGTGCTGCTCACCGTGGCCGACAACCCCACGTTCTGGTTGCTCCCGCTGAATACCGCCGTAGCGTTCACCGCTGCGGTCGTCGTCCCTGCCGCCGTCACCGTCAGCGTGTGCGTGTTGTCGCTGCTGCTGCTGAATCCTCCCGCCCCGTTGTACGCCGCCGTGATCGTGTAGCTCCCCGTTGCCGTGTTCGCCGGCAGTACAAACGTCGCGCTGGCTGCTCCCGACGCAACTGTCCCAGACGTTACCGGCGTCCCGATGGTCGTCCCGCCTTGCGTCACTGTGAACGTGACTGTCCCCGCGTTTACTGTCCCACCTCCACTCGTCACCGTCGCCGTCAACGTTACGTTCTGGTTGCTCCCGCTGAAAACCGCCGTGGCATTCGCTCCCGTCGTCGTCGTGGCTCCTGCTCCCACCGTCAACGTGTGCGTGGCGTCGCTGCTGGTGGCGAACCCGCCTGCCGCGTTATACGCCGCCGTGATCGTGTACGAACCAGATGTCGTTCCGCCTGGCAGCACAAACGTCGCGCTGGCTGCTCCGGACGCAACGGTCCCAGAGGTCACCGGCGTCCCAACCGTCGTTCCGCCCTGCGTCACCGTGAACGTCACCGTCCCCGCGTTCACCGCTCCCGCTCCGCTCGTCACCGTCGCCGACAACGTCACATTCTGGTTGCTCGTGCTGAAGTTCGCCGAGGCATTCGCCGCTGTGGTAATCGTCCCCGCTGCCGTCACTAACAACGTGTGCGTGGCGTCCGTGCTGGTGGCAAAATTCCCCGCTGCGTTGTACACCGCCGTGATCGTGTACGTCCCTGTTGCCGTGTTCGCCGGCAGTACAAACGTCGCGCTGGCTGCTCCGGACGCAACGGTCCCAGAGGTCACCGGCGTCCCA
>JBOHTC010000207.1:0-12225 GCA_050733495.1 Gemmatimonadaceae bacterium
ACCTCGTGAGCTACGGCGAGGAGCGCCCGGTTTGCACCGAGCACAACGAAGCCTGCTGGCAGCAGAACCGTCGCGATGACTTCCGTATCGTGACGATCGGTGGACCGAACATCGTCGCACCGCCGCAGGAGTAAGCACCTTCTCTGACCGGCCACGCAAGACGGCCGGTCAGAGCTAGAGGCGGGGTGTCCCGAAAGGGCGCCCCGCCTTTCTGCATCCGCGCCCATCTCACCGTGCTTGTGGTGTCCAGCCGTCGGCGACATTTTGCGTGTGCCCGTTCATCACCACTACCCGCATCCATAATGTCAACCACTCGCGCTTGCGCTTTATCCTTTGTCCTGTTCATAGCCATAGCGTCGCCGACCCGCGCGCAGCAGGCAGAATCCGCCGTGCCCGTGCCGCGCCGGCTCAAGGTTTTCGATCCTTCGTTCGTCGACAAAAGCGTCAATGCCTGTCAGGATTTTTTTGCGTTCGCTAACGGCGAGTGGTTCAAGCACGACACGATTCCTGCAGCCTTCTCCACTTCTGGTGTGACGAAGGACATGACCGACGCCAATGAGCTGGTGGTGCGATCGGTACTCGATGATGCGGTCGCAGCGCGCCGGACAAGACCGGCCAACAGCACCATAGCGAAGCTGGGTCGGTACTACGCGAGCTGCATGGATTCCGCGCGCGCGGAGCGCGACGGCGTGACTCCGCTCAAGCCGGACCTCGCCGCGATCAACGCGATCAGCAACACTTCCCAGCTCATTCGCCAAATCGCGGTACTACAGAAAAACGGAGGCAGAGCGCTCTTCGGTTTCTTCCCCCAGGCCGATCCCAAAGACGCTGCCCACTATATGGTTTGGATCACGCAGGGTGGACTGGGAATGCCCGATCGTGACTACTATACGAAGACCGATCCCGCATCGGACTCACTGCGACGCAAGTACGTCGCTCACGTGGCGAGGACGCTTGTGCTCGGTGGCGAGCCCTCTACCGCGGCCAACGCTGATGCTGAGCGGATAATGGCTCTCGAAACTGAGCTCGCGAAGGCGTCGATGACGCGGGTGGAGCAGCGTGATCCGAACGCGATCTATCACAAGACATCGATCGAGGAGCTGCGACAGCTCTCTGGTCCGATAAGCTGGCCTGACTATTTCCGCGCCGCGGGAATGACGAGCCGGATCTCCTACGTCAATGTTGCGCAGCCCAACTTCCTTCGCCGCGCGGGTGAGTTGGTGAAGACCGTTCCGATATCTGATTGGCGCGCTTATCTGAGATACCACCTTCTCGCCACGGCTTCGCCGTGGTTGAGTTCTGATTTCGCAAAGGAGGATTTTGCATACCGCGCCCTGTACAGCGGGGCGAAAGAGATGCTTCCGCGCTGGAAGAGATGTCTCCGCATCACCGACGCGCAATTAGGCGAAGCGCTCGGTCAGGCCTACGTCGAAAAGACGTTCTCACCGAAGGCGAAGGCAGAGGCGAAGCAGGTGATTGATGACATCAGAGCGTCGTTTCACGATCGGCTCATCAATCTTTCCTGGATGTCAGACTCAACCCGCCGGTATGCGTTGAGCAAGCTCGCTCGGATGAACGAGAAAGTCGGGTATCCCGATAAGTGGCGGGATTACAGCGCGCTCCAGGTCGGACATGGATCCTTCGCGCCCAACGTATTTCGCGCTGATGCGTTCGAGTGGCGTCGCACGATCAACCGCCCTGGCAAACCCGTGGATAAGACTGAGTGGGGGATAACAGTGCCCACCGTAAACGCGTACTACGATCCTTCGGTGAACGAGATGGTCTTCCCGGCGGGCGCGCTATTGCCCCAGACCTTCGATGCGTCAGGCGACCTCGCCGCGAACTACGGTTCGCTGGGTGGGAGCTGGGCTGGTCACGAGCTCACTCACGGGTTTGACGACGAAGGCAGGCATTACGATGCCGAAGGGAATTTGCGCGATTGGTGGGCGGCAGAAGATTCCGTCCGCTTCAACGAGCAGGCGCAGCGCGTCGTTGATCAATTCAACAGCTACATACAGGTCGACACGTTCCACGTAAATGGTAAGCTGACCCTCGGCGAGAACATCGCCGATTACGGCGGATTGCTCACTGCGTATGATGCACTCGAGCGGGCGCTCGCACGGCAGGCGCGGCGAACTACTATTGATGGCTTCACCCCGGAGCAACGGTTTTTCATCGCGTACGCGCAATCATGGCGCGAGCACACCAGGCCGGAGCAGCTGAAAACGCGCGTCACCGTCGATCCTCATGCGCCGGCTGTCTGGCGCACGAATGGTCCCGTTTCCAACATGACATCGTTCGCGAAGGCGTTCGACTGCAAACCCGGCGACCCGATGGTGAGACCTCAGTCAAAGGTTCCGCAGATCTGGTGAGCGACCCGGACCGTCAGTAGAGCGACGACGATTTGCGGCCCAGCACAGTCGAAACGGCCGGTAACATTTAGCGGCAGTCAGGGTTGCCAGGACCTGGCGCGGTCTGATGCCGCGCGATTCATAACGATTTCCTCCGGCGGCGGCGGCACGTTAGCATGACGAATGCTCGCCGCCGTTCGCTCAGCCGCGCTCGTCGGAATAGACGCGTATGATGTGATCGTTGAGGTCGACGCCGCGCCCGGCTTGCCTCAGTGGACGATCGTCGGCCTCGCCGCAAGCGCGGTCAAGGAGAGCCGAGAGAGAGTCGGTGCCGCGCTCTTGAATTCCGGCTTCGACGTCCCCCCGCGACGCATCACGGTAAACCTTGCTCCCGCTGATATCCGAAAGGAGGGAACTGCCTTCGATTTACCAATCGCGCTCGGAATACTCGTCGCGACGGGACAACTCGAAGACTCCGCACTGGCCGGACGACTGTTCGTCGGTGAGCTTGGCCTCGATGGAGCATTGAGAACCGTCCGCGGCGCTCTGTCGGTTGCTCGCCACACGCTGCGTTCTGGGCTGTCCAATCTGATCCTCCCTGCAGCGAATGTCGCAGAAGCATCGCGCGTCAGCGCGCTCAAGCTGTCCGCTCCTACAGGCTTGCGCGACCTCGTCCACGAGCTGCGCGCCGGGAATCTTACGGCCGCCTTCCTGGAGAGAATAACGGTTGCCCCAGAACCGACCGCGAGTGATTTCTCCGATGTCGTCGGGCAGAACGGGGCAAAGCGCGCGCTTGAGGTTGCTGCGGCAGGCGGCCACAACGTATTACTCATCGGCCCGGCCGGGGCCGGCAAGACCATGCTCGCCAGACGGATGCCGAGCATCCTCCCAGCACTCACGGAGGACGAGGCGCTGGAGGTCATCGCCATACATTCTGTTGCCGGAGTGCTCGATCACAGCAGTGTCGGCAACGGTGTTCGTCCTTTCCGCGCACCGCATCACACGATCTCGAGCGCTGGACTGATCGGCGGCGGTCCCGTTCCGCGCCCTGGCGAAGTGAGCCTGGCGCACAATGGAGTTCTGTTCCTTGACGAGATGCTCGAGTTTCCAAGGCACGTGCTCGATGGGCTTCGTCAGCCAATGGAAGACGCGACAGTCGTCATCGCGCGAGCAGCGCAGGCCGTGACCTACCCAGCGCGGTTTACGCTGATCGGGGCTTCGAACCCATGTCCGTGCGGCAAGGCGGGCGATCCATCCGGCGGCTGTAACTGCGCCCCGGCCGATGTCGACCGCTACTCTGCCAGGATCTCAGGTCCGTTAGCTGATCGAATAGACATGCACGTCGTAGTTGGCGCCGTTGCCCTTCGCGAGTTGAGCGGCGCGAGCACCGGAGACAACTCCGCGACGGTGAGGCAAAGGGTTGAGCGCGCGCGGGCGACGCAGCGCAGACGGTTCGGACGGATGAAAGGAGTCTCGTGCAACGCTTACGCAAGCGGCCGCTGGCTGGACGCCCACACGCTTATCGATGCCAGCGCGCGGAGCCTCTTGCAGACTGCCGCCGAGCGATTGTCTCTCTCCGCGCGTGGCTATCATCGCGTGCTCAAGGTGGCGCGAACGATTGCCGATCTTGAAGATGCCTCGGAAATCGCGCCCGGCCATATCGGCGAGGCTCTCCGTTACCGTCCGATGGGTAGACCAGAAACGAGCCTGCGACCGGTTCAGCACGCCTCCGCATCTTAGTTCCAGCACTGGGCTGTCAGTGATCGTACGTAGGAGAGGTGGCTGAAGGTCAGCACCGGTGTGCACCCAGAGAATCTGGAAAATGAAGTTCATAACGAAGCTCCTGAGGCGCGCGACGATCGTCGCGATTTTAACCTGCAGTTTTTCCACGGTCGTCCGCGCGCAGGTTGGTTCGACCACCGACATCCTGATGGGAAGAGTCGGTGGACTCGACAGCCAGGCGGTCCCCAACGCACGCGTTGAGGCAACATCCCTCGAAACCGGAATCACGCGCTCGAAGACGACAGGCGCGGACGGACGGTATACCATAGTGTTCCCCGACGGTGGAGGGAGCTACCGCCTGACTGTCCGCGCGGTCGGTCTTACGCCGGTGACGCGCATGATTTCGAGGCAAGGCGACGAGGACAGGCTCATCACCGATTTCGACATGGGTCACATCGCCAGTGAGCTTGCGACGGTTCGGGTACGAGCGACTCCGCGCCGCGGCGATGCGTCGCAGCGACCAGAGCCCGGTAGCACCGAGAGAAATCTGAATCCGAATCTGGTGAATCGCCTTCCTGTGGATGCTGGGGATCTGACGGCACTCGCCGCACTCGCACCCGGCGTCATCTCAGTGCCAGGCACCGACACTACCAAGGCATCCTTCTCCATCGCCGGCCAGCCAGCCAATCAGAACAGCATTACCCTCGACGGTCTGAGTTTCGGCGCCGGAAGCGTACCACAGGAAGCCGTGCGCAACACGCGCGTCGTTACGAGCACGTACGACGTTGCTCGCGGACAATTCACGGGGGGCCAGGTCGCCTCGACCACCCGCGGTGGCACGAACAACCTTCAGGGTGCTGTGAGCTATTCGCTGCGCGATCCCAGCCTCGAATTCGTGGATGACAGCAGCGACGCGTTTGGCCAGAAATACACCCAGAATCAGATCAACTTGGGAGCCGGCGGGCCGATCATCAAGGACAAGCTGTTCACCTTCGGCGCTCTCACGTTTTCACGGCGGACGGATCCCCTTCTTTCGCTCCTCGCCGCCGATCCGCTCACACTCCAGCGCCTCGGCACCAATCCCGATTCGGTGAACCGATTCCTCGATCTCGTCCAGCGATTTGGACTTCCGCTTACGTCGCCGCTTGCTCCGGACCAGCGCCTCAATGACAACACTTCTGCACTCGTTCGCGTCGATTACAATCTCGCCGAAGATCATTCGCTAATGCTTCGCGGGGACTGGCGCGGAACTACCCAGCTTGGCTCTCGCCTCAATGCGCTGGCGCTCCCGCACACAGGCGGCGATCTCAAGAGCAGTGGCGGAGGTGGAATGCTGACGCTCACCTCTCACGTCGGGATGTTCATCAACGAGCTGCGGGGCTACAAATCAGTCGACAGCAGAAACACCGCTGGCTATCTCTCTGTTCCCGATGGGCGAGTGGTAGTGGCGTCCGTTCTCGAAGATAGAACGAGCGCGGTATCGACGTTTCAGTTCGGTGGCAATCCATCTCTCCCGCAAGAGACCCGTTCGAGTCTTTTGGAGGTCAGCGACGAGATCTCGCGTCTCACCACCGCTGGCGGACACAGGTTCAAGCTGGGTGGACTGCTCAATCAGCAGCGAAGCTCCGTTGGCTTTGTGCCGAACCGATTTGGTACGTTCACTTTCAACTCGCTCGCCGAGTTCGAGGCGGGACAGCCGACGCAGTACACTCGAACACTCTTCGCGCGCGATCGTGTCTCCGCGACTGACAACCTCGGCGTCTATCTTGGTGATTCATGGCGCGTCCAGCGGCAATTCCAGTTCATTTATGGAGTCCGGATGGAAGGGTCGCACTATCCGGACAAACCAGACTACAATCCCGACGTCGAGACAACTTTCGGGCTGCGGAACGACAAACTCCCGTCGGAGATGCGCGTCAGCCCACGCGCGGGGTTTACATGGTTCATCGGAGAGTCGCAGTTTGGTCCTCCACCGTTGACACTGCGCGGAGGCGTGGGAGAATTCCGCGGCACTGCTCCGGCGCAGTTGTTTGCATCGGCACTGAACGCCACCGGATTGAGCAACGGTCAGTCGCTGCTCACGTGCGTTGGATCTTCGGCTCCGACACCGGACTGGAGCGCGTACCTCTCTGATCCTTCGACGATCCCGACCACTTGCAGCGGTGGCACCCTGACGTTCGCGAATGAGCGTCGCAATGTGACCGTGTTCTCGCCCGATTTTCAGGCGCCGCGAGCGTGGCGCGCATCGCTGGGACTGAGCAGACGGTTCTGGGATCGCTATTCGTTTTCCATTGATGCTGGTTACGCACGCGGAGTCGCTCAGACCGGTCAGACAGACATCAATCTCGACACCGTCCCGAAGTTCACGCTTGTGAGCGAGAACAACCGGCCCGTCTATTCACCGGTAGACGCCATCGTGCCTGCAACTGGAGCCGTATCGGTTTTCGGATCGCGAATACACCCAGAATACGGGGCGGTCAGCGAGGTTACGTCGAATCTCGGATCAGACACCAAACAAATCACATTTGGCCTCAACGGGAGAACCACCAAAGGAATACTGCTCAACACGTCGTACACTCTGACGAGCTCGTTCGATCAATCACAGGGGTTCGCGCAGGGCACGGCACAGGGATTCGGAGGAACACCGGGGACAACTGCGGGAAATCCGAATCTTTCGGAATGGGGAAGGAGTGACAACGCACGTCGGCATGCGCTGCTCGCGACAATCACCTATCCAATCAAGCCGGCGTTCGAGCTGACGGCTATCGCTCGTGCGACGTCGGGCAGCCATTACTCTCCGCTCGTAAGCGGTGATATCAATGGCGACGGCCGGTCAAACAACGATCGTGCTTTCGTATTCGACGCTGGAGCGGCCGCACTCCGAGGTGACACGGCTCTCGCCAATGGAATGACTCGCCTTCTTGCCAACACTTCGGCACGCGCGCGCGACTGCCTTCTCGCGAACATGGGGAAAGTCGCAGACCGGAGCAGCTGCTCGAGTCCGTGGTCGCCATCGCTGGATCTGCAGGCGAACATTCGTCCAGCGGCATTCGGGCTCGACCGTCGACTGACTATTTCCGTCGTGACACTGAATGCTCTCGCAGGCGTTGACCAGCTTCTCCATGGCAGTGACAACCTCCGTGGTTGGGGGCAGCCGTCATTTCCCGATCGCACACTGCTCTATGTTCGCGGCTTCAGCCCCGTCTCGAAAACTTACCAGTACCAGGTGAACGAGCACTTCGGCACGACCAATGGTACGCGCAATGCCTTTCGCGTGCCCTTTCAGCTTGCGATTCAGGGGCGGCTGACGCTTGGCACAGATCCCGCCCGTCAGCAATTCAACAATGTTGTGGGCGGTGATCGCGGCCGCTTGGGTCCGGACGCCCTCAAGGCGAGGATGACTCGTCTCGTCCCGAATGCGTTTCTCGATATTCTCGCAGTGAACGATTCCGCAAAGCTCGAGCTCACACCCGACCAGCTCACCAGGCTCCAGACAGCCGGCGACGCTTTCAAAGTCACGGCCGACTCGCTCATCGACAAAGTCGCCAATATTCTGGGTGATACCACCGTGAAGGCGCCGGACCCAATGACGATTTTCGCCAAGCTCCAGCCATCTATGACTGAGGGTCGGAAGGAGGCGAGCCAGGCGATCGCCGATGCGAAGGCGATTCTCACCCCAGAACAGTGGGCAAAAGTTCCGGACAGCATCAAGACTCCGGGCCTGCGACGCGGAGACGGAGAAGGTGGAGGAAGGTTCAACCGTGGAGGTGGCCCGGGGAACTAGCGTGCACGGGTAGTGCAGGGGTATTCTCCGTTCTTCCTCTCCCTGACTCCCCAAACAATGAATGGATGTCTTCGCAGAGCCGGCTGTCTTATCCTCATCGTTCTGGTCGCGCTTGTTTATTGGTACGTGCGAGTGGAGCGTCATCCAGCCGCCCCGACTTCAGGTTCAACGGCGAGCGCCACTTCTGGTTCATCGGCAAATACCGGTTGGGAGCCCCTTACGGCCGCTGACGCCGAACGTGGAAAGGTTGCAGTCGAGTCCCTAGCGCAGCGATCAGGACCGGTCTTCGCTAACCTCAGTCCGGCCGAAGCCGCCTCCTACATTTTTCTGGTCGTAGCAAAGCAGCTACCCCCTTCGGCTCAACAAGTCGAGTCCGCCATAATGGGAGATCGGCTGTACGTACGATCAGAAGTGGACCTAAAAGATTTTGGCGGAGCCGGCCAACTCGGCACACTTGGCATGTTGCTCGGATCGCGGGACAGCGTTCTCCTTGGGGGAACTATCCAGATGCTGAAGCCCGGTGTCGCACAGTTTCTTGTTCAGCAACTGAAGCTCGGGCGTCTCGACGTGCCGCAAGGACTCATCCCGCGGCTGATTGCCCAGATGAAGAAGAAGGGCAAGCAGGTGGAAGGAATCGCGCCGAACGGATTGCCGATGGTGATGCCGCCTTACATTTCAGACGTGCGCATCGCCAACGGCAAAATCACCCTGTACAAGAGCGTCCGATGAGCCGACGAATCCTTGTCATCGACGATGAACAGGGGATTCGTGCTGCGCTCGGCCAGCTGCTGGAGTTCGAGGGATACGAAGTCCACACCTTTTCCAATGCGGCTGACGGAATAGCCGAGTATCAGAAATGGCGGCCGCAACTGGTCTTTCTCGACGTCAAGATGGCGGGCATGGACGGCATGGAGGCACTGAAAACAATCCGAGAGCTCGATCCCGCCGCGACCGTGGTGATGATCAGCGGACACGCAACCATACGAACCGCTGTCGAAGCGACGCAGCTCGGCGCCTACGAGATTCTCGAGAAGCCGCTCGACACGGATCGTATCCTCGTGATGCTTCGGAATGCCTTGTCGCACCTCGATCTTCAGGAGGAGAACGTCAGGCTCAAGCAATCGATCGACGCTCCGTTCGAGATTGTGGGAAAGACGCCGGTGATGCGAGCTCTGATGGACAAGGTTGAGAAAGTTGCAGCGACCCCAGCGCGCGTTCTGATTACCGGGGAGAACGGCACCGGCAAGGAGCTGGTTGCGCGGGCGATCCATCGCATGTCGCCCCGGGCGAACAAGCCCTTCGTCGAGGTCAATTGCGCCGCGATTCCGGGTGAGCTCATTGAGAGCGAGCTGTTCGGGCACATTCGGGGGTCGTTTACCGGAGCGATTGCGGACAGGGCAGGGAAGTTCGAGCAGGCCAACAAGGGCACTCTCTTCCTCGACGAGATAGGCGACATGAGTCTCGCGGCCCAGGCAAAGGTCCTCCGCGTTCTCCAGGACAACGTGATCACGCGAATCGGCGGAGCGAAACCCATCTCGGTCGATGTGAGAGTGATCGCAGCGACGAACAAGACGCTGGAGAATGAAATTTCAGCGGGGAAGTTTCGCGAAGATCTTTATTACAGATTGAACGTCGTTCCGATTCACGTTCCGCCGTTGCGTGAGCGTCGTGAAGACATTCCGATGCTCGCGCAGTACTTTGCGTCTACACTCTCAGCGCGCGAGGGCATTCCTCCGCGGACTCTAACGCCAGACGCGCTGGAGCGGCTGAGTGCGCTCGATTGGCCGGGAAACGTCCGCGAGCTCAGGAATACCGTCGAGCGACTGCTAATTCTCGCGCCTGACACGCAGGTCTCGGCCCGCGACATCGACAGACTTTCGGGACAGCGCGTTCTGGACGATGCTGGTCTCGCCAGTCTCGCACAGTGCCGCACCTTCGAGGAATTCAAGGATGCCGCCGAGCGCGCTTTTCTGCTCAACAAGCTGCGTGAGTTTGACTGGAACGTATCAGAGACGGCGCGCGCGGTGGAGATGCCGAGGTCGAATCTGTACAAGAAGATCGAGCGATATTCGCTTTCGCGCGAGCACACCTGACCGCACCACCAACCCGTAACAGATCGAAATGAAAAAGTTCAACAACTTCATTGCCGGCAAATGGATCGGACCTGAGTCCGGCGAATATTTCGACAACAGGAATCCCGCTGATCGTGGGGACCTCATTGGAAAATTCCCGCTGTCCGACAGACGCGATGTAGACGCGGCGGTAGAGAGCGCGAGGCGCGGCTTCGCGGGCTGGCGACGTACACCCGCGCCCGCGCGTGGGGACGTCCTCCGGGCCGTGGGCGACATCATGGTACGACGGAAGGAAGAGATCGCGGATGCCATGACGCGCGAGATGGGAAAGCCGCTCACCGAAACGCGCGGCGACGTGCAGGAAGGAATCGATACTGCCTACTATGCGGCGGGCGAAGGCCGTCGTCTCTTTGGGAGAACGGTGCCAAGCGAACTGCGTAACAAGTGGGCGATGAGCTATCGCCGGCCGATCGGAGTTGCCGGACTCATTTGCCCATTCAACTTCCCGATGGCAATTCCCACCTGGAAGATGTTTCCAGCGCTCGTGTGTGGAAACGCGGTGATTTTCAAACCCGCGGAGGACGTTCCGCACACTGGCACTTTGTTAGTCGAGATCCTGCTTGATGCAGGGTTGCCGGAGGAGGTCGTTCAGCTCGTACACGGTTTTGGCGAGCAGGTCGGGGCTGCGATCGTCGAGCATCCCGGGATTCCGCTCATCTCGTTCACTGGTTCGACGGACACCGGACGCCTGGTTGGCGAAACGTGTGGCCGACTTCACAAGCGGCTTTCCCTGGAAATGGGTGGAAAGAACGCGCAAATCGTGATGGACGATGCCGATCTCGATTTGGCGCTCGAGGGCGCGTTGTGGGGTGCCTTCGGCACGACAGGGCAACGTTGTACGGCAACCAGTCGTCTTATTTTACAGAAGAAGATACACGACAAATTTATTGGAATGCTCGAGGACCGTGCGAAAGCTCTGAAGCTTGGCGACGGCAGAAAAAAGGGGACCGACGTCGGTCCGCTCATCAACGAGGATTCGCTTCGCAAAGTGGAGACGTACGTCGACATCGGGGAGTCAGAGGGGGCGAAGCTCGTGTGCGGCGGAGAACGGCCGGATAAGTTGTCGAAGGGGAATTTCTTCGAGCCCACTATTTTCACGAACGTCAAGGCGGGCAGCAGGCTCGAACAGGAAGAAATCTTTGGACCCGTGCTGTCTGTGATAAGGGTGAAGGACGCCGACGAGGCGTTCGCGGTCAACAACGACGTGAAGTACGGCCTGTCGTCGTCGATTTATACGAGGGACGTGAACACAGCATTTCGGGCGCTGAACGAGCTGGACAACGGAATCACCTATGTGAATGCACCGACCATCGGCGCGGAGGCTCATTTGCCGTTCGGTGGTGTCAAACAGACGGGGAACGGCCACAGGGAAGGCGGCTGGGAGGTCTACGAGTTCTACTCCGAGACCAAAGTCGGGTATGCCGATTTTTCTGGAACATTGCAGCGCGCGCAAATAGATACATATCTCGGAACGCCAGACTAATCACCGCGGTAAAAGACGTCCAATGGATGCATTAGAACACAAACGGGCGCACGCGCTCGAGCTCGCCAACAAGAGGCGCACGAACAGCAAGCTCTCTTTTCTCGCTCATTGGGCCAAGATTGTCGTCGTTTCACTGGCGCTTTTCGTCGTGATCAGAGCGTTTGGCGTGGAGGCGTTCAAGATCGCGAGCGGCAGCATGGAGCACACTCTGTTCGAGGGTGATTTCCTGCTGATCAACAAGCTCGTTTATGGAGCCGGAATCCCTGGGAGCGGGCACAAACTGCCGGCGCTGCACGCACCCCGTCGCGGTGACGTCATCGTGTTCACGTACCCTGTCGACCCGCGTCTGAACTACATCAAGCGGATCGTCGGAATCCCCGGCGACACTCTCGAGATGCGCGACGCAATTCTTATCCGCAACAGCAAGACGATCAACGAGACTTACGTCGAGCGGAACCCGGCCGAGGCCGACCAACCGGATGACGATTTTCGCTGGCAGAAGGCGTATTTGGTCGGGTCCGCGGCGGTCTCCAACTACAATCCATCGCGTAACAATTGGGGTCCCTTGGTCGTCCCTCCACATGACTACTTCGTCCTCGGAGATAATCGCGACAATTCGTCGGATTCGAGGTATTGGGGCTTCGTGGCCGACTCACTTGTGCGCGGCCAGCCGATAGTGGTCTATTATAGCTACGCGCCCGACACTGGAGACCGCCTGGACTGGCTGACTCATTTGCGGTGGAAGCGCTTCGG
>JBOHTC010000208.1:0-23685 GCA_050733495.1 Gemmatimonadaceae bacterium
AGATGAGCCAGTTGTTCCGCCACCCACGACCATGCTCGGCGCACTATATCGTTACGTGACGAGCGCGGATCCGAAACATTTTCAGCCGATGAACGCAAACTTCGGATTGCTGGACGATCTGGATAGGGTCGTCCGCGACAAGAAACGCAAGCGGGAGCTCTGTGCGGAGCGCTCCCTTGCCGACATGAAGAGCTGGATCGACGCGAGTGCAGTCCTCGAAGCGCAGGTTGCGCCGGCATCGTGACGAACGCTGACGCGCCCGAGCCGCCCGCGGGGTTCGAAGCGACTGGGGATTTTCTGCTCCATCTGGAGAAAGAGCGCGACGTCTCGCCGAATACTCTCATCGCCTATCGCCGGGATCTCGAAGAGCTCGTTGCGTTTCTGGGCAGCTACTACGGCGTCAGAGAGTGGTCGTGGCAAGGTCTCGATCGCCTCGCAATCCGCGGATTCCTCGCCCATCTCACCAGAAGGAAGCTGAATAAGAGATCGATCGCCCGCGCGCTGTCCACGGTGCGCAGCTTCTATCGGTATTTGCATCGGACGGAGCAGGTCGAGGCGAATCCGGCGCGCGGCGTGAGCACGCCAAAACGCGACAAATATCTCCCCGGATATCTCGACCACGCTCAGATCGAGCTACTCTTCCAGTCGGCGGGTTTGCGCGCCCAAGAGGGACGCTTCTCCGACGTCCGGAACTCGGCGATGCTCGAGCTCTTCTACTCGACGGGCATGCGCCTGTCCGAGCTGCGAGGAATCAACAGGCCGGACATCGATCTGCTCTCACAGCAGGTAAAGGTTCGCGGAAAGGGAAGAAAGGAACGCATCATTCCTGTCGGCGATCATGCGCAGCGCGCGCTGCGCAACTACGAGTCGAAGCGGGACGAGCTTCTCCGCGCCATTGGGGCCGGCGGCGATCGAACAGCTTTTTTTCTCAGCAGCCGCGGAAAACGGATTTCAGTGCGAGCGATCCAGAATGCGGTGAAAAGTTTTCTCGACAGGATCGACGAGAGCTCCGGATTGTCGACTCACTCGCTCCGCCATACTTTTGCGACGCATCTGCTCGATGCAGGAGCCGATCTCCGGGCAGTGCAGGAGCTTTTGGGCCACGCTTCGATCTCGACGACGCAGATCTACACCCACACCAGCATCGAAAGGCTCAAGGAAGTGTACCAGAAGGCTCACCCGCGGGCCTGACCAGGAGAAACGATGCCGGAGAAACGCCACCACTGGATCGTGCGCGTCACGCATTGGGTGAACGCAGTCGCCATCGTCATCATGGTCGGGAGCGGGCTCCGCATTTTCAACGCCTACCCGGCGTTCGCGCGGAAGGGCGAGATCTTCTGCTGCTATCCTTTCGAACACAAGGCGATTCCCGCGTCTCTCACCTTCGGCAGCTGGCTCGCAGGCGCGCGAAACTGGCACTTCGCGATGATGTGGGTGCTCGTCGTCAACGGTCTTGTTTATCTCGCCTTCGTCTATCTCCACGGCGAGTGGCGCGATCTGGTGCCGAGGAAGGGAGACCTTCGCGACAGCGTACAGATGGTGAAGTTCTATATGTTCGTGAACAAGAATCATCCGCATCAGGGGAAGAACAACGCTCTTCAGAAGACTACGTATTTCCTCCTGCCCTGGGCCGCCGCGCTCGCGGTGATAACCGGCATTGCGATATGGAAGCCGGTGCAGCTCGCCCCGCTAACGAACCTCCTCGGCGGATACGTCTGGGCTCGGTACTGGCACTTCCTCGCGATGCTCGTGATCGTGATCCTTAGCGTGATCCATGTTTTTATGGTGTTCGCGGTTGATCCGTATTCGATTCCGTCGATGATCACGGGCAACTACGACGAGAAACACTCGCCAGAAGCGCGCAACGCGCGGCCATTCTATCATCTTTTTCCGCGACGTAAATCCACCGCGTCAACCGCGGAGCCAACGTGAAGCCGGAGGAATCAGAAGTGCCGCCCGACGGTGGACGCCGCGACTTTCTAGCCAGGGCCGCTGTCGTCTCCGCTGCATTTCTGGCGGCCTGCAATTCTCGCGGACCAAAGGCCGCGACCAGACTTCTCAAGTATGCGGAGCGAAAGAATCGCGTCGTCGAGCGCGGACTTTTTCGCCACACGTCGATGGACGTCGTTCAGCGCGGCGCGCACGACTCCGAGAACACGCTGCCGAGCTACTATATATCTCGCACGGTCCCCGTCTGGGATGAGAGCGTCAGGGGCAAATGGGCTCTGGAGATTAGCGGACTGGTCGCAAACCCCGTCCGCCTTGGTCTCGCAGATTTGCAACGGCTCCCGCAGGTTTCCAACAGAGTCAATCACTACTGCGTCGAGGGATGGACCGCGGTCGAAACGTGGACCGGCGTTCCATTCAGCGAGCTCGCGAAACTTGTGAGGCCCGACCCGCAGGCGCGCTTCGTCGATTTCCAATCGTTCGACGACGACTTTCACGAGAGCTGGGACATCGAGAGTGCCATGCACAAGCAGACCGTCGTTGCCTACGGGCTCGACGGAAAACTGCTCGAGCCAGCGCACGGTGCACCCGCGCGGGTTTACTCTCCGGTCAAGCTTGGCTACAAGAACACGAAATACCTCACCCGCATCGTGTTCATGCCGAAGATGAACGGAGGGTACTGGAGCGACATGGGCTACGAGTGGTACGGCGGCGTCTGAGCGCGCGACTTCACTACCTGATGCGGTTTCCTTTCGACGGTGTCTGATTCAGGCGCGAATTCTTTTCGCCGCCGCCCTCGCCACGTCGAGCGGCGCCGCGAAACATCAGGACTTCCTTCAGGTATTTGCGGTTCATGATCGCACCGAGAATGAGGAGAACGGTGCCGGCAAGGACACTGATCGTGCCCCATTTCCAGGTGTCCCGGCCGATGAGCGCAGCGGCCATGCAGAAAGTCCCAAGCGCGACCATCGTTTGGCCGGCCTTCTGTGGCTCGGCGCGCGTACGACGCCTTCGCTCACGAAGCGGAGCTACGCCGCCCGTTTGCCACGCATCCAGAAGGATAGTGAGCCCAAAGAGGGCGATTAGCACTCCCAGGAGTATGGGGAACTGTTCCAATCTCATTGAGTGCCAGGAATGCAAGAAGAGGGCGCGCCGCATCGGTAGTTCACCCGACCGAGCCGACTGACGCGCGCTCAGGTAGCTGGCTGCTGTTATTTTGAAGCGATGAAGAGTCAGCTCGAGCGGGTCAGATCCACCACGATACTCGCCGTGCGCCGCGACGGCCAGGTCGCGCTAGGCGGCGACGGGCAAGTCACCGTCGGCCAGACGGTGATGAAATCCAACGCGCAAAAAGTCCGAACGCTGCGCGGAGGCAAGCTCTTGGCGGGTTTTGCCGGCGCGGCCGCCGACGCGTTTACGCTGTTCGAAAAATTCGAGGAGAAACTGGAGAAGTATCCGTCGAATCTACCGCGCGCGGCAGTAGAGCTCGCAAAAGATTGGCGCAGTGATAGGGTCCTCAGGCGGCTCGAAGCGCTGCTCGCGGTGACAGATCGCGATCACGGCTTCATCATCTCCGGCACTGGCGACATAATCGAGCCGGACGACGGAATCCTCGCGATCGGGTCAGGAGGGTCGTACGCGCTTTCAGCGGCGCGCGCACTGATCGAGAACACGGATCTACCGGCGCGTGACATCGTGCGTAAGGGTCTCGAGATCGCCGCCGAGATCTGCGTGTACACGAACGCGAACATCACGATCCTGGAGCCGACCTGATGCCGTCGGTGCGGACGCAGGAGGCACTCGAGCGACTCGCGGGATTGACGCCTCGCCAGATTGTGGAAGAGCTCGATCGGTACATCGTCGGACAGGCCGATGCGAAGAAAGCAGTCGCGATCGCTCTTCGAAATCGGTGGCGTCGTCAGCGTGCTCCCGAGGCAATTCGCGACGAGATTTCACCCAATAACATCATCCTCGTCGGCCCGACCGGCGTCGGAAAGACCGAGATCGCGCGCAGACTCGCGCGTCTTGCCGGCGCGCCCTTCGTGAAAGTCGAGGCGTCAAAGTTTACTGAAGTCGGCTACGTTGGCCGCGACGTGGAGTCGATGGTGCGCGATCTGGTCGAGAGCGCGATCAACATGGTGCGCGCGGAGCGCGAGGGCGAAGTGGAGGAGATCGCGGAACAGCGGGCGGAAGAACGACTGCTCGATCTTCTTCTGCCCGTTCCACCCGACGTCAGGCACTCGGCGCCAACGCCCTCGGCAGCGGCGGGAGGGGCGCACCTTTTCGTCGTCTCACCAGGCGGAGCCGTCTCCAGTGAGAGCGACGCGTCTGAAGTTCGCTACAAGCGTACCCGAGAGAAGCTCAAGCAGCTCCTGGTCGAAGGCCAAATGGAGGAGCGTGAGATCGAGATAGAAGTCACGCAGCCCGCGCCGGTCATGTTCGACATGATGGTGCCTCAGGGAGCTCCTGAGGGCATGGACAACATCTCCGAGATGCTCCAGGACATGATGCCCAAGCGCAAGAAGAAGCGAACGGTGAAAGTCTCGGAAGCGCGCCGCATCCTGCGCGGCGAAGAGCTGGAAAAGCTGATAAACAAGGAGGACGTGACCGCCGACGCACTGGAGCGAGTGCAGACGATGGGCATCATCTTCCTCGACGAAATCGACAAGATCGCTGGTCAGCGCGGTGCCTCATCGGGAGGCCCGGACGTGTCACGCGAAGGCGTTCAGCGTGATCTTCTGCCGATCGTCGAAGGTTCCAACGTGCAGACCAAGCACGGTATGGTGAAGACCGACCACGTTCTGTTCGTTGCCGCTGGCGCGTTTCACGTCGCCAAGCCAAGTGACCTGATTCCGGAGCTGCAGGGAAGATTCCCAATTCGCGTGGAGCTGCAGTCGCTCACCGAAGCTGACTTCGTGCGAATAATGACCGAGCCCGAAAACGCGCTCACCAAGCAATACTCCGCGCTCGTCGAAGCCGAAGGTGCGAAGCTGGAGTTCACGCCCGACGGAGTGGCGGAGATCGCCAGGATCGCGGCGCACGTGAACGAGCGTATGGAAAATATCGGCGCGCGGAGGTTGCACACGGTGATGACGACGCTGCTCGAAGACGTCCTGTTCGGTCTGCCGGATACGGGCGCAAAGACCGTTCGAGTAGATCAAGAGCTGGTCAGCTCCAGACTCAAGACCATTGCCGATGACGAGGATCTGAGGCGCTACATACTCTGAGCGTTCGCTTTTCTCGCCCGTCTCTGTCGCGCGATGAGCGCGGCGTAGCCCCCGGCATTTATCGCCAGCACGAGAGTTCCCAACACCAACTGATCACGCCGCGTGAGTCCTTGCGGATACAACGTGCGGAGCAGGTAGTGCTCGACGAAGCCCCCGCTGTAACCCGCTTCTCCGCCGCTCGACCGCAGCCAGTTCTCGAGCGGAGTGAGCGGGCATATCCAGCCGCTGTATTCGATGAGCACTCCCCACACCGCGGCCGGAACGTGCGCCCACGCCAGGCGAGGCCACCTGAGCACCAGCAATCCGCCCAGCACCACGAACAGGACGAACCCAAAGTGGATCGTCAGAACTAAGGTCGCAAGGAGCCGGTACATCACAGGCGCCGCAATCGATGATGCGTGCGGCAGCAATCAGGAGGCAATGAGCCGTAACCGCCGCTCACCTCGCGGCGCGCACCATCGCGAGTCCCATCCTTTTCACCAGCGCGCGAAACCGAGGTTCACTCTGGAGGGAATCAACTACCGGATGCACGGCTAAATAGGTCGACCAGCCACGTCGCTCCTCGAGAGCGCGCTCGCACCAATCGATGGCTGTTTCGGTGTCGCCGAGTCCGATGTAGATAGTTGCGAGCTCGACAGCCGAAACGTAGTCGTGCTTACGCTTTTCGAGAAGCTCGTCCCTCACCTCCGCCGCCAGCCTCGTATCTCCGGCGCGCGCCATCGAGAATGCGAGCGTGACTTTGGTGAAGGTGGTTTCGGGCCTCGTCAACTCCAGGGCTTCGCGCAACACGCGCTCTGCCTCGTTGTATTCTCCCATCACGGTGAGTACCAGTCCCTGAACGCGGTAGCTCTCGTCCGAAGTGGGATTCATGGCGATCGCGCGGTCGAGATGATACCGCGCCTGCTCGAGTTTTCGCGCGTACAAATAGCAGTACCCGAGACTTCGACGGATGCCAATGGACGCAGGGTCGTTTTCCTGCGCAGTGTGCGCCTCTACCAGCGACTCCTCGAATCGACCCTGCGACGCAAGCAGAAATGCGTACCATTGGTGAGCGGTGGCGTATTGCGGATCGAGCTCGATCGCTCGCCTGAATTCCTTTTCCGCGTTCTTCCAGTCCCAGTCGTAGATGAACAAACTCCACGCGAGCGATGCGTGCGCTTCCGCGAGCGAATCGTCCAGCTCCATTGCCTTTCGCGCGTACAGCTTCGCTCTCTCGAAGCCCTCGTGGACCGGCACGTTTCGGTAATCGATATGGAGGGCGTACGAATCGGCCAGACCGGTGTACGCGAGCGCGTATCCCGGGTCTTTCGCGATCGCTTCCTCGAAGTAGCGGATAGCCTCGGACACGCCCTCTTGCGTACGCTTGTTCCAGGCGTAGCGTCCGCGAAGGTACATGCCGTATGCCTGGACGTTGCCTGTGTGCCGAGTGCTGGTCGGCGTTAGATCGCCGAACGATGTTGCCCGCAAAGTGTTGACGATCGTGCGCGCGATCTCATCCTGGATCGCGAACATGTCGTCGAACGTGCGATCGAAGCGCTGCGACCAGACGAGACGTCCGTCGTCGGCGGACGTGAGCTGCGCGGTGATGCGAAGATTCTGCCCCGAGCGGCGAACGGTGCCCTCCAGAACCTCAGTTGCCGAGAGAAGCGCGCCGATTGCCCGAACGTCCTGCCGCTTCCCCTTGAGGGCGAACACCGATGTCCGCGACGCCACCCGCAGTCCTTCCACTTTCGCCAGCGCATCGATCAGCTCATCGGTGATTCCGTCGCTCAGGTATTCATTGTCGGGATCCGGGCTGGCGTTGACGAACGGAAGAACCGCAATGGTCCGCGACGTGGCCACGAAATGTGTGTACGACTCCTTGCTCGCCTGCGCCAACGCCGCTGTGAATTCGGTAATCGTTGTATATCGGTCCGCGGGATCCTTTGCCAGCGCCTTTTCGATAGAGCGCTCGACGCCGGCCGGCACGTCCGGGCGAAGCGATCGTAATGGACGCGGTCTCTCTGTCACCTGTTTCGCGATCGTTGCGCGCGCACTTGCGCCGTGAAACGGAGGCTCGCCCGCAAGCATCTCGTACGCGACACAGGCGAGGCTATAGATGTCCGCGGCCGTGCCGACGACGGTCTCACCCGCCGCCTGCTCCGGGCTCATGTATTCGGGCGTGCCGATCGCGATCCCGCCAAGAGTCAGCGATTGGACGCCCGGACTCACAGACACGTGCGCGATTCCGAAGTCCGCAAGCAACGCGTGATCGTCGGCGAAGAGAATGTTTTCCGGTTTGACGTCGCGGTGGACGAATCCGCTGCGGTGCGCGTAATCAAGCGCGACCCCGATCTCGGAGGCGATCCTGACGGCGTCGGTGAGCGACATTTGCTTCTGCCGGTCCAACCTGTCGCGGAGAGAGCCTCCCTCCACGTACGGCGACACATAATAGAGCGAGCCATCCGCCTCGCCCGAGTCTATTAGCGGCACGATATGAGGATGCGACAGTCGCGCCGCGATCCCGATCTCGCGGAGAAATCGTTCCGCGCCGACGGATGCGCCGAACTCCCGCTTGAGAACCTTGATCGCGACCTTGCGGCGGTGCTTACGCTCCTCCGCGAGATGCACGGTTGCCATCCCGCCTTCGCCGAGAACCCGCTCTATGGAATAGCGGTCGCCCAGCGTCGGAACAGCCGGGGTCGTGGTGTTCGCGATGGGCGGAATCGTCGTGTTCGCCATGAGCGGAATATAGCTTTGGGCCGAACGACCGCCCCTCCAGCGAGTCCGCTATTCCAGGCAGCAGCACGCGAATGCGCGCTTGCCTAGCCTCCGCGCTTGAAGAACTGCACTGCGCGCTCGTGCTTTTTCGCGGCGGCCAAGCTCTTGAACGTTCCGAGATTTTTTCTCTTGCCCGTTTTTGAGCTCTTCTTCTTTGAGTACAGCCGGTACTCGCCAGATTTCAATTTGCGAATCATTGCATGTTCCTTTTCAAAGCGGGAAGCGGGAAGCGGGAAGCGTCAGCTTTTTCCCGCACCTGCCTGTCCGGCTAGAATCCTGCCACCGTCCTCCTTGTAGCCCGTGCGCACGAGATGTGGTGGTGAATAAGGCTCCTGCCGTTTCTCGAGTTGCGGCACCCGCAGGCGCCAATCGTCGACGATCCACGCTCCGGAAGGCAGGCGCTTGAAATGCGTGAAGCCGCCTGCGTCGAAACGGCTCATGGGACCGGCGTTGGCAAACCTGAAGACGATCTGGCGCAGCTCCGACGTTGCCTCGTCGACCCAGAGCACCCCGGTGATGTCCGCGATGCGATGCGTCGGCGCCGGCTCGAACGCGACTCCGATCTGGCCGCTGTGCTCACGGTCGCGCACGAGTCGAAAACAGTGCGATTCCGCGAACTCCTCCGAGAGAAGCACAGTCTCGTCGGGCCCGTAATAACTCCAACCGCTGTCTTCGTCGCCCGTGACGTATCCGTCCGAGGCGAGCCGTTCCGAGGAGATGGCCACGAAAGGCCGCCTGCTCCCGATCGTGAAGAACGTCGTATCAGCCGCGAGCTCAACGCCGTCTGCAGACAACGAGCGATGAAAGATCTCGCCGTGGCCCACCCCAGCGAGGTCCGCCGTGGTTATCTGGCTGGAGCGCAGCGCCTTTTCCACCTCGTCCCACACCAGCGAAAGTGTCTGCGCATTCGGATCGTTCCGTTTGCACTGCGATCTCGAATTTACGACGATGCTCTGCAGCGCGACGCGCGGGCTTTCTACCTGCAGAAGCAGCTCACCATCATGTGGGAGCGACACCGGTGGTGAGAAGAATGGACGGAAGCCGATCCGTCTGACTCGCACGCGATAGCTGCCAGGCGGAGCGCGAAGCAGCCGGGTACCGCGTTCTCCCGTGAGCCCCTCGGCGACGACGCTGTCGTGCGCGTCGATGAGCGCGACCAACGCGCCGCTAGCCGGGACATCGCCGCCGGCCTGTAGCCTGATCCTCAGTTCTGAAGTGTTCTGCGCCCCGGCAATCGGCGCGTAGGCCAGCGCGGCCAGCGACACTGCGAGAAGGATCCGCGTCATTTTTGAATAAGCGTCAGCTCCCGGCGACAATTCTGAAAACACTGTTGCCGGCGAGAACGTACATCTCGCCGGCAGCGTCGAGGCCAAAGGACGTGACGCTGCTCATCGTCAGGCCCCAATCCTTCGCATCGACGGCGGCTCCGTTCGAGTATCTGAAGCTGCGCAGAAATCCTTCGCAGTAATCCGAGTAGAAGTAGTGTCCGACGATCTCCGGGATCCCGCTTCCCCGATACACATATCCCCCCGTAATCGAACAGGCGCCGTTCGTGTGATCGTATGCAATGACCGGCGCAGTCAATTCGGTCGTGGTGCACGTCGCGGCGTTGTAGCAGCTCTCGCCTTCGGTGATGTTCCACCCGTAATTAAGACCGCCGGCGTTCGCCGGCTGAACGTCGACCTCCTCGTGGAGATTCTGTCCTACGTCGGCGATGTATAGAAGACCTGTCGGTTTGTCGAACGCGTAACGCCAGGGATTTCTCAGGCCCTTCGCCCATATCTCGCCTCGGCGGCCGCTCTGACCGACGAATGGGTTGTCCGATGGGATCGCGTAAGGATCACCGTTGTCGATGTCGAGGCGGAGAAGCGATGCGAGAAGCGCGTCATAATTCTGGCCGTTGAGAAAGGGATCGCCACCACCTCCGCCATCGCCCAAGCCGGCGTAAAGCATTCCGTCGGGTCCGAAGGTGAGGAGACCGCCGTTATGGTTTGACTGCTCCGAATGCGAAACGGTAAGAATGAGCTTCGAGCTGTTCGGGTCGGCTGCGTCAGCGTTGGTCGCAGTGAAGCGCTCGATGCGAATGTCTCCGTTCGTTTGCGTGGTGAAATAGACATAGAAAAAATGATTCGTCGCGTACTGGGGGTGAAACGCGACGCTCAGGAGCCCCCGCTCTCCGCCGCTCAGCACTCTGCTCGTGATGTCCAGGAACGGTGTCGACTGGAGCACACCGTCGCGCACTATGCGAATGGTCCCCGCCTGCTCGACGACGAAGATCCGGCCGTCGTTCAACGGCTGAGTGAGAAAAACCGGAGTCGATAACCCGGTCGTCACGAACGGCTCGAGCTCGAGCGTGAAACCCGGCGGAATGGGTCCGGGCCCCGTCGCATCAGCGTGACACCCAGCCAACGCGAAGACGACGGCACTCGAGAAAACGAGAGAGGAGTTCACGCTACTAGTATATTTCCCGCGCACGACAACACCATACACGTTTCGCGCAACTCACATGCCCCGTAAGACGACGACTGAGCGGCCTCACCGCGATCTACTCCAGATTCCGGATTTCTCCGCGCGCGAGCTCGACCGGCTCTTTGCTCTCGCCGAGTCGATGCGGAAGGGCGCCTACAAAAAGAAGCCGCTCGCCGGAAAGTCACTGGCAATGATTTTCATGAAATCCTCAACGCGCACGCGTGTGTCATTCGAGGTCGGAACGTGGCAGCTAGGCGGACATGCTCTCTTTCTTTCCCCGCGCGACGTACAGCTTGGACGCGGCGAGCCCATCGCTGACACGGCGCGCGTCCTTTCGCGTTACGTCGACGGAATAATGATCCGCACCTTCGCGCACGCGGAGATCGAAGAGCTCGCGGAGTATGCGTCTGTGCCGATCATCAACGGACTCACCGATCTCGTGCATCCCTGCCAGGTGCTCGCGGACATCCTCACCATCCGCCAACACCTGGGTGGCTACAAGGGAAAGCGCGTGGCCTGGATTGGCGACGGCAACAACATGGCGAACTCCTGGATCAACGCGGCCCGCGTTCTCGGATTCGAGCTCACGCTCGCGTGTCCCGAAGGCTACGATCCGAATCCTGAGATTCTTCGGCGCGCGATGTCACAGGGGAAGGTCAGGGTGGTGAGAGATCCGGCCGAAGCAGCGAGGGATGCCGACGTCGTGAACACCGACGTCTGGGCGTCGATGGGGCAGGAGGACGAGCAGGCCATTCGCGAGAAGGCGTTCAGGGGATATCGCGTGGACGCCGTGCTGATGAAGCGGGCGAAGAAGCAGGCGATTTTTCTGCACTGTCTCCCTGCCCATCGCGGCGAAGAGGTGGCGGCAGAGGTGATCGACGGTCCCCAGAGCCGGGTTTGGGACGAGGCGGAGAACCGCTTGCACGTGCAAAAAGCGATCATGGCGGCATTGATGGGTGGTGAAAAGCTCTAACGCGAGGACGTAACAGATTCGCGCTGGCCAGAAGTAACAAATTCGTCAGGCCCACCCTCAAGAACTCCCTCGGGAATTCCCCCCAAAACGAAATGTCGGTCACAAAACTGGTGTTCGCAATTCATCTGTGAGAAAGGGTTAAGCGTCGATACAGGGCCGTAACTACTGTTGAGCTAGGGGTGGATGGTCGTCTTATAGGTAACCCTCAACTTGAGAGTTACGATGCGCCGCCCGACTGGTTTTTCAGCCCCTATTAGCCTTCTAAAGCTTGGTTCCGCCATGGCAATTGTCCTGGCGATAGCCTTGTCCTGCTCGGAATATACGACCTCCACGATGGCCACCCCGGACGGCGTAATCCGCGTCAAGGTGAACATGATCGGAGCTGAGATCCCTGACTCCGTGAAAGAGGCGATGATGGCTGCGTCCGCGGGCGACGTGGCGAATCTGGTCTCGACCGGGCAGTTGAGCGCGGCTCTCCGCTCGCCGGTTTCCACGGTCGCCAGCGCCAGCCTGCCAGCGTGTGGCGGCGGCGATGGCTTCGTCGGTTACACCAAGTCGAAGGTTGACTTCGCTCCAGAGGCAATCCCGAACATCGCGCCGTACCCGCTCGCTGACGACGGTGTCATTCCGGATTCGGACGTGCCTCTTGGGTTCAATTTCAGCTTCCAAGGCAACACCTACAACAAGGTCAACGTCTACATGAATGGCTTCCTGCTGTTTGGTACGAGGCCGTCGCCCAACAGCACATTTTTTTCTGACGCCGGTTCGATTGCCGCGTTGGCTAACCCGAACAACCTCATCGCTCTCGCGTGGACGGATTGGTCGCCCCAGCTCGTGTCCGACGGAATACGCTGGGAGACCCGTGGAGCTGCGCCCAACCGGCGTTTCATCCTCCAGTTCAACAACGTGCCCGAGTACTTCTCCGCCTCTAAACCGGGCGCGATCCTGCCAAACGCCGGACGCCTGACCTCGCAGGTCGTTCTCTCTGAGGGGTCGAACGACATCACGATCTACACGAACACGCTGACCGTCAAGAACTCCAGCCACACCGTGACACAGGGCCTTGAGAACGGAGACGGAACGGTCGCCAATTACGATAGCGTGCTCAACGTCAACACCGGCATATGGAGCAGGCGCGTAAGACTCTTTTTCAACCTGCAGAACGACGCGGTTCGCTTTTCGCCCATTTCCACCAAGGACGATGTAGCGCCGTCGTTCCCTGCCTTTGACAACCTCACAGCTAACAACGACCCGGGCCTGGGTTCGGCGGTTGTCGCGGTGGCTCCGCCGGGCGCGACGGATAACTGCAGCGCTGTAACGCTTACATTCGTGCGCAGCGATGGCGCAACATCGCTCGACGCACCGTACAAAGTCGGAGTCACAACGATCACCTGGACCGCGAAGGATGCGGACGGTAACACGTCCACCGCGACGCAGACCGTCACAGTCCTCGACGTCGAGGCACCGGTGTTCGGTGCTAAGGCGTTGTCGACTTCCTCTTACGACGCGACCAGTCCGGCTGGCGCGGTCGTGACCTATGACGTCAACGTGACGGACAACGTTGGCGTGAAGATCCTCTCATGCCAACCGGCGTCGGGGAGCGTACTCCCAATCGGTCCCACTGAGGTGGATTGCACGGCAAGCGACGCGGCTGGCAACAGCAGCTCGACGTCGTTCTTCGTGAGCGTCATTGGCGCCCACGAGCAGATCGGAAACCTGATGGGACTCGTTTCCGATATGGGCCTGGCAAACGGCAAGAGCAATCCTATGCTCAACCAATTGAATGCGGCGTATCGCGCCACGGCTGGAGACGGCGAGGATACCCATGTCGCGTGTGTCAAGATGGGCGATTTCATCAGTATGCTACAGAAAAAGGGAGGAAATCTCCCTTCGGCGGTGCTGAACGACGCCGAGCAGATCGAGCACGTGCTGGGTTGCTCCTGATGCTTCGTAGCGGATGATGGACGAGTACCTGGACGGGGCGCATGAAAGTGCGCCCCGTCTTTTTTTTGCCGATGCAAAGACTGGCGATCACCAGACGAGAGAAAGGCATATCTTCTGCACACCAGAAGCGCATGGTGCAATCGAAGAAAATCGACGAGCTCTACGACCTCATCAAGGGCATTGAGACCGCGATGTTCACCACGCGGCAGCCCACCGGCCACCTGGTCTCGCGCCCGATGGCGACGCAGGAGCGAATCGAAGGCGCCGATCTCTGGTTCGTCACCGATTCAACAACGCACAAGCTCGACGATCTTGCGCTCGACCCGCACGTCAACTGCTCGTACTACAACAACCGCACTCACGAATGGGTTTCGGTGTCCGGGACGGCGCGGGTATCCAGGAATCGCTCCAAAATCCGGCAACTATATAAGGAGGACTGGAAGGCCTGGCTCGGCGACCAGGGCGGTGACAACGACGGCGGTCCGACAGATACGCGCATCGCCCTCATCCTCGTCGACGCCGATCACGCCGCTTACATGAAGGTCAACAAGGCGCGGCCGATCATCCTCTTCCAGGCTCTCAAGGGAATTGTCACCGGCTCGCGACCGGCCACGGGGGAAATGAGAGAGGTTACCGGAGCTGAATTGATGGATTAGGCAGAGTTTTTCACTCCCTTCTGCCAATTTGTCACGGCGCCCCTCCAAAACGAGGGGCGCTTCGCGCATATTGGGAGCAATCTCTCACCTCAGGCCCCACTCGGAAATGCACGAAGCACCTAGGACCTCCAGCGCCACTCAGGAGCCGCGTGGGACGCACGACGCTGCCCAGGGAACGGCGCTCAAGCGGACGGCGCTCTACGACGTGCACGCTGCCCTCGGCGCCAAGATCGTCCCGTTTGCCGGGTTCGAGATGCCCGTCCAGTATCCAACCGGAATCACCGCCGAGCACAGGGCGGTGCGCGAAAAGGCGGGTCTCTTCGACGTGAGCCACATGGGCGAGTTTATCGTGCGCGGGCCGCAGGCGGTGGAGTTCGTCAACTATGTCACGACCAATGACGTTGCGGCGCTCGGGCCAGACCAGGCGCAGTACTCGACGATTCTGCGCGAGAACGGGACGATCGTCGACGATTGCCTCGTGTACCGCGCCGATGATCGGGTGCTGATGGTGGTGAACGGATCTAACATCGAGAAGGACTTCGCGCACATCTCGCGCTTCTTGCGCGATTTCGACGTCACGCTCGAGGATATCAGCGACAGGATCGCGCTGCTCGCGCTGCAGGGTCCGGATGCAGCGCGAATTCTGCAGCGGCACACCGACGTCGATCTCTCGAAGATCAAATACTACGAATTCACGACCGGAAAAATCGCCGGTATCGACAAGGTCTACATCTCGCGCACCGGATACACCGGTGAGGATGGATTCGAGCTCTATTTCCCGGCCGAACACGCCAAAAGAATCTGGACTGCTCTCACGACGTCGGGCGAAGTGACGCCGGCTGGACTCGGCGCGCGCGACTCGCTGAGACTCGAAATGGGGATGGCGCTTTACGGCAACGATCTCGACGACACCACCACTCCGCTCGAGGCGTCGCTCGGCTGGCTTGTGAAAATGAAAAAAGGGCCGTTCGTCGGGCGCGAGGCGCTCATCGGCCAGAAGGCGACCGGGCTGAAACGGAAGCTCGTGGGATTCACGACGCGCGAGAGATCCTTTCCACGGCACGGCTACCCGGTCTTCGTGAACGGTGAGCCGAGCGGGGAGGTGAGGAGCGGGACGATGAGTCCGACGCTGGGGATTCCGATTGGGACGGCGTACGTTCCCCCCGAGGCGACGGCGGAGGGATCGCCGCTCGAGATCGAGATACGGGGGAAGAGGGTGCCGGCTACCGTGGTGAAAATGCCGTTTTATAAGGGTGGAAGCAGGTTGTGATGCCCCGTCGCTCATTCATGAAAAACAACGTAAGACAACGCCGGACTGAATTGCTTCGCGGCATAACGGAGTGGCGCCTGTGCGAGTAGCTGTAATTACGGTGTCGGATTCAGTGGCGCGGGGCGAGCGGCAGGATGGGTCGGGTGCGATGATCGCGGGATGGGCGCGGGCGCGGAACCACGAAGTCGTCGCCGCGATTTCGTGCGCGGACGAGACCGTGGATATCGTGCGCGCGCTCGTTCGCGCTGCTGACGCGGACGATGCTGAGCTCGTTCTGACGACTGGTGGAACGGGACTATCGCCGCGCGACGTAACGCCCGAGGCAACGCGCGCGGTGATCGAGCGTGAGGCGGAGGGAATCGCCGAAAGAATCAGGGTTCTCGCGCTGCCCAACTTTGCGCGCGCGGCACTCGGACGCGGAGTCGCCGGCGTGCGCGGGCAGACGCTGATCGTGAATCTTCCGGGCTCGCCAAGTGGCGTGCGAGATGCGCTCGAAGGAATCGACCCGATCGTGCAGCACGCGTGCGATGTGTTGCGCGGGCGGGTTACCGAGCACGTCAAGTGAGACTCAGCGAGCAAGCTTCGTTGCATCGCAGGCGCTTGGTCGGCGGTGGGAGATGAAAGTTCTCATCACGCTCACGGACGTCGAGCCCGCGGTGCGTCTCAACGCTGTGCTCGAGGCAGAGGGAACGCAGACGGCCGTGGTTTCGCCGCTCGATGATCTGCGCGGCGAGATCAGGCGGTTCAAACCCGATCTGATCGTGCTTACAGGCGGGCTGGCGGATCCCGCGACCCTGCACACAGTGCGCGAGGAATTGTGGAACGGCACCGCGCTAATCGGCCTCGCGGAAGTCGAGGACCCGGAGTTGCGGGAGCGTCTCCGCAACGTCGGTTTCGTCAACGTGTTCACCAAGCCGATGTCGTCCGACGAATTGCATCTGGCGGTTCGCCGCGTGATGGATCGCAAGCGTCTGACAGATGCGACGGGGCTGATCGGGCAATCGGAAGCAATCAACGAAGTGCTGCTCAAGGTCGAGCAAATCGCGCCGGTGTCGAGCACCGTGATCATCGAGGGCGAGAGCGGCACGGGTAAGGAGCTGGTCGCGAACGCAATCCACAGGTCGAGTCCGCGGCGCGGAAAGCCATTCATCGCGGTGAACGCGGGTGCGCTCCCGGAGACGCTGATCGAGAGCGAGCTGTTCGGACACGAGAAGGGCGCGTTCACTGGTGCGGCCGAGCGGAGAATCGGACGCTTTGAGCTGGCGGACACGGGGACATTGTTTCTCGACGAGATCGGCGAGATCCCGCCGTCGACGCAGGTGAAGCTCTTACGGGTGCTCGAGGAGCGAAAGCTGACGCGGGTCGGCGGCACGGCGCAGATTGCGATCGATGTGAGAGTGGTCGCGGCGACAAATCGTCCGCTCAGGGAATCGGTGGAGGAGGGCAGCTTTCGGCCCGATCTCTATTACCGGCTCAACGTCCTCAGCATCTACCTGCCGCCGCTCAGAGAGCGTCGGGACGACATCCCGCTGCTGGTGCGCAGGTTCATCAAGGAGTTCTCCTCGCGGCACGACCGTCCGTTCCACGGCATCTCGGCGGATGCGATGCAGATTCTCATGAGTTATCCGTGGCCTGGGAACGTGCGCGAGCTCCGGAATCTGATCGAGAGCATGGTGGTTCTCGCGCCGGGTCGCGAGATTGGCCCGGAGGACATTCCGCGCGCGATCAGAGAAGGTGGATCGGCGCGCTTTTTACCCGTGCACGTGGGACCGGTGGTGCGGGGCGCCGTTGGCGCGGAGGGGAGAGAGCTCGAGTTTCTCGTTCGGAGCATGCTGGAGCTCCGGCTGCAGGTGGAGGAGCTCCGGAGGCGGCTCGACGACGAGCGCCGCGACGGGAAAACGTGGTTTGGAGAAGTTCAGCCGGCCGCCGCGCTCGGATCGGGCGCAATCAGTACCGCGATCGAGCCGCCGAATCAGCCGCTGCCGCCGACGACGCTCACGATTGCGCCGGGAATGACAATGGCGGACATCGAGCGGGCGGCGATCGAGGCGGCGCTGCGGGATACCCGTGGAAATCGGAGAAAGGCGGCGGAAATGCTCGACATCGGCGAGCGGACTCTGTACAGGAAATTGCGCGATTACGGGATTGCGCCCGAGGAGCTAGCCGCGAGCCGCTAGTGTGGAAACGATTTCGCCGGATTTCAGTCTTTGTAGGATCATGGCGCCGACTCCAGCAAAAGCTCAGCATCCCATCCGGGTAATCAAAGTGGATGAGCACGATTACATGGTGTCACTCCAGGTGGGCTACGACGGAGTCGAGCACCTGGGCCGACTGTGGTTTACGGATATCGGCGACGCCGAGCAGACCTTTCAGGATCACGGCGCGATTCCGGGAGGGAGCGTGGAGGAAGCGCTTCGGAAGGCTACGGCGCTCACGGGGTTGGAGCTCGAGCACCGCTGCCATCGGGCGATGAGCGAGAAGCGACGGTTCGGGAAGTTGAGGAGCGCGACCGACCGGATGATCGAGCAGATCAAGCATCTCAATCGGGTGGTCGTGAACCTTCAAAAGGGGATGATCGACCGAGACGGCGGACAGCGGGAGATCGAGCAGATTCAGAAGCAGATTCTCGCGATCGTAAAGACGTTTCCGATCCACGCCGGAGTGGAAGGGGATTAGCGACTACTGGCAGGCAATTGAAACTGGAAAGGCGTGCTACTCAGTGCGCACAGCTTTCGAGGCTTGCTCGCCGTCGATGGTGATATGAAAGTGACCCTTCAGTGATACGAAACAGACCTTCGGCGAGGTGCGGTGAAGTGTCGGACTCGTAACGAGTTCAAGCAATCGTTTTCGCGGTCTTCGCCGGGACTTTTTTGCTTGATTAAAGACCAGTCGTCTACGATATTGGCCGCCAGTACGCAGATAGGTATCAAAATCCCGCACAAATAATTGAATTGAGCAACATCGCCGGAAGTGTCCTTCCCATAAAGCGTGCAGAGGAGCTCATTCTGACGCTTCCGGGAGTTGTCTCCGCGAAAATAATCGAGAGCGAGAGCGGGGCGGTCGAACAGATACACGTTCTGACGACGTCCGAGCTCACGCCCAAGCAGGTGGTGCGGAACATAGAGAGCGCGCTGATGGCGCATCTCGCGATGCGGATCGATCATCGGAAGATTTCGGTGGCGATAACGAGCGAGCCCAAGCCGAGGCCGACGCCGGCGCATCCGACGCCACGGAGCCAGTTCATCGTGGGGTCGGGTCCCCTGGCGGACGCGGGGTCGAGGCGGTCTTCGGGGCGCAGGTTGTACTTCGAGGACGTCGAGGTAAGGGGGTCGCGGAGCAAGGGTGTATCGTGCCGCGTGACTCTTAGGAAGGGAGAGCAGTCCTACATTGGTGAAGCCAGCGGAATCGAGGGGGACAGGTCCCGACTCGATCTGGCGGCGCGGGCGACGGTGTTTGCGATCGGGCAGGCGGAGGGCCGAGAAGGCCAGCTGGCGGTTGAAGGAGTGAAGGTGATGGAGGCCTTCGAGCGCGAGTACGTGTTCGTGGGCGTGACGGTTCGGAGCGGGCGTGAGAGTCAGCTTCTCGTTGGGAACTGTGAGATCAGGGGAAGCGGCGAAACGGCGAGTGCGCTGGCAGTGCTGGCGGCGACGAACCGGTGGGTGGACCAGGCAGTCGAGTAGACGTTGCGGACGAAAGAGTCCGGTGAAAGAATAAAAGTCGAAATTGAAAGCGGGTCGAACGCGACCTGGAGCAGGTGAAAGGATCGTTTTTGGAAAGCAAACCTTAACACGGATCCTAAAGGAAAAAAAACCCCCGTCCCGGCTAGGAGATGAGTTGAGCGGGCAAGCCTAGTTACATGAGCGGAGCCAACCTAGTAGCGCGTTTTCAGCGAATGCTGGACGCGACTGATCTTTAGGGGGGTGACGCAAATGAGGGCTTTACTGTGCTGGTTGTTCCCTGAGACACAATATTGGGTCTAGTCGAGCACGGGGGTACTTCTAATATGCGCGGTCAGATAACACGTTATGTCTCCCTTGTGTGCGTGGCTGCCGCAGCCGCTGGGTTCGTGTTGTACCAGACAAATCCTGGGTTCTCCAGCGAGTTTGCGCGCGCCGCCCTGACCTTTGGTCTGATTACGATCTTGGCTCAAATGCTGAGCCACCGAACGAGCCGTGGTGAGTCCTCGGGGTCCTTGTCCTTCATCCCGGTCTTAGCGACCGCCGCAATAGCCCCGCACTGGGTGAGTGTCGCCGCTGTGTGTTCGTCCGCTTTGGCGTCACAACTCTTGGCAAAAAGGGATCGTCTGAAAGCGATTTTCAACGTGGCGCAGGAAACTCTCGCAGTTGCGCTCGCGATCCTCGCTTATCTGGCGCTGGGCGGCGGTCCGTTGCATGCGATCGGCGAATCTGGGTCCCTCTCCTTATTCGCTTTGTTTCTCGTATTCTTTGCGACCAACTCCATCTGCGTGAGCGGCGCGTTGGGAATAGTCGGGGAACGCAGCCCATGGGCTATATGGAAGGAGAACACGCTTAAGGCTCTCCCCTACGACTTTCTCTCTCTTCCGGTAATCCTGTTTTTCGTCTGGACCTACACACAATACGGAACCGTTGGAGCCTTCGTGTTCGCAGTGCCACTGCTAGGGCTGCGACAGTTATACAAGGTGACCGGACAGTTGGAGCAAACGAACCGCGAGTTGCTCGAACTAATGGTTGCTGCCATTGAGGCGCGCGACCCCTACACTTCTGGGCACTCGCGCCGCGTAGCCGACAAAGCCCGGCTAATCGCACGAGCAACAGGACTTAGAGACAGAGATACTGAGCGAATTGTTGCGGCCGCATTGCTCCATGACGTCGGCAAGATCCATGAAGTATTCGGGCCTATTCTTAGTAAACCAGGGCGACTAACACCCGAAGAACAGGTCATAATGCGCACGCATCCCATAAAGAGTGCGGAACTGGCTCAGAAGGTTACTGAGCTGAGGGATGTTGTCCCGCTAATTCGGCATCATCACGAAAACTGGGACGGAACCGGTTATCCCGACGGGCTGAAGGGCGAGGCAATTCCTTTAGGCTCCAGGATAATTATGTTTGCCGATACTATCGACGCGATGACAACAGACAGGCCCTACAGGGCTGCTCTGGACGCGATGTCGGTCAGAAAGGAACTCCTTCGATTCCGCGGCACGCAATTCGACCCGCAAATCTGTGACGCACTACTCCGAAGCCCGGACTATTCCAAGCTATTCGCGCAGGTCACGTCGGCTGTAGAATGGCCCGAAAGAACTCCAGACCGCGGCACGGTCCTTCGGGCGGCCGCTTCTTAAGTCGACCAGTAAGAACGCGACGACAACAACCATCGGCGACGCGTTGCCCTAAGACAAATGATATGCTTCACCTTTGTTTCGAGAGAGTCCAGCGTACCTCAGCACTCGGTATTCTCGCCCATCAACAACACATTGAATCTGAGGCGAAAGCGGCCACCGCGATCGCCGGTGCTTGGACACATAATCCCGCACCATCTCAATTGCGTCTCGTCTTTGGTTGGAAGCGCACAGCCCGAGATATAGCGCATAAGTTTCAAAATCGTTTTCACCCACTCCCTGAACGACCGCGTGCGAGGATCGAAGGTTATCAACAAGATCTTCCAGCGAATCGTCAACAAGTCCTTGCATTAACCTTATGTGGACCCCGAGTGCAAAGAAATAAGCCTTCCGACTCGCGCTGTACTTAGTTTGCGCGCTCTCTATCTTGCCAAAGGCAAGTCTCGCTCTTGCAAAATCGCCGTTCTCAATAGCGATTCTGGTCTCCAAGAGAAGCGGCTCTGCTACAGTTCGGGGGTCGGCCGAAGGGCTCAGATATTTTGTAGCCTCCGTTAGAGCCAAATCTGCGCTCTCAAACTCTCGCGCCGTAATGTGGAGCCGGACCGCACAAATGTAGACCTGTGTAAGTCGACTCGTAAGTTTGTGGGAAGTTGCGTAGTCGACCGACTGAGCGGCGAAATTGAGTCCTTCTTTGTATCGAGCGCTGATACGGCAGGCGCTCGCTGCGGTTAAAAGCGTGCTCAAATATCGTAGCGAATCTGCTTTGTTAGCCGAGTCAACGAAACGCGCAAGAAGGTCCATTGAGATTCCCTTACTCGCTCTAAGCGTTTCGTACACTACAGCAACTTCTAGTCGGGGACTCTCCGGTAGGTGAGTGGCCTCCAAGAATGGCGCGACGTTGCTATACAACGTGTCTATTAGTTCACCAGGGCCGATGTCGGTCGCAATCTTCAAGGCCATCACCGCGGCGCGGACCCTATGCGCGGGTGTAGCATCGACGCATTCGACGCATGGCAGGATGTCGCTTAACAACGTCGCGTACTCTAGAGAGCTTTGGTGCCTTGCCTCGAGTAGTAGTAGTTCAAAATCGTTATGGCTGCCTGCCTCCGGAACCACCTTGGCGTTCAGCCGTATGCACGTTCGTAGGACGTCTTTGCATTGGTCCCACGCTGCGTCCACTTGAAAAGCGAACGCAAGCCGGGGAAGGACTTTTATCCGTTGCTCGTCCGTTAAGCAGAATTCCAAAGATTTTTGAAACCCCACGCAGGCGTCGCGCGCGAGCCCAACGTCTAACAGGTGTTCTGCACAAGAGAGACTGAGTGCGAGCGCTCGATCTCGATCTCCCGCTTGGTGACGATGGTTTGCGCAAGCCCAGAGAACCGTTGTAGGCATTGCAGTCTGCGTAATATCGCTCTCAAGAATATCCGCGGCACGACTGTGAATGAATGCCAGCGATTGCGGGGCAAGGCGACTCATTGCTTCTGACGAGAGCCAATCGTGTTTCGGCGTTGCTCGCCCGTCTGCCGGCTCCATTCCTTCATGTGGCGATCTCAACATGGCGCCCCTATTCAGTTCCTCCACTGCGGTCAGCACCTGATGGAACGGATATCCGAGAACCTTATCGATACGTTCTAATGTCGCGTGCTCGCCTAAGACGGCAGATACTTGCAGCGTTTGCAATGCCTCAGGACTCAAGCGCGAGAGTCGCTCTTGCAGAACCTTGGCGATAGACGGGGGGGCCTCGTGGCGCCTACCAGTTTCGATCCACTGATGGGCCAGCTCCTGCAAGAAAAACGGATTACCCTCTGCGACTTCAAGACACCAATTGACAAAGTCGGCCTCGGGTCGATCTCCGGGACGCAGGGCGACAGAATTCAGCAAAACCGTAGAGGCGGCGGCCTTCAGCGGACCAATCGTCATCGTTTCCCAGCGTGATTTCTCCGCGTAGCCAAGAAGCGTGTTGGCGCCCGGTCTGAAGTTGAAGAGAAAGAAGAGCCGTTGCGACTCGCACCGTTCCAGCATCCGAATCAGGATCTTCGCCGAAGCGTCATCTAGCCACTGGACATCTTCGATGACAACCAACAGGCAACGTTCTTCAACAATCGAGTCCAAAAGGTCGAAGATCGCTGATCGGAGATTCTGGAAAAGCATATCGGAGTCGCCCTTGTGCATCGCTTCCTGAGGCCTCTCCTCAAATTCAGTGAGCCGTTTCAGGAAGGCGAAGCTTTCTGGCGCACAGCCCAAGGCTCCCGGCATTTCTCGAAGCTGAGGCACAGTGTCCACGAAAAGCGAAAGTGGACGGTCGACGTCGGCACGGTGACAACTCGCTCTCTGCACGAGTGCGCCTTGCAGCTCGGCGAACCGCGCGAGCTCGGCACTCAGTCTACTCTTGCCGATTCCGGGCTCGCCAACGAGCAGCATTGAGGAGCCACGGCCTTCACGTGCTTCGTTGAACTTCTTGGTGAGGATCTCCATTTCTGCTTCACGTCCGACGAACGGCGGATCAATGTTCAGCAAAGCGGGTCTGTCTGGAATTCGCTCAACAACTCTACGACGCAAGAGCGCGGCGGGAAGCTGCAAATCCCCTTGACCAGGCCCAACCCCCACCTCGGCGATATAGCGATCAAGAATCGACACGGCTTTTCGCTTGCCGCCTCTCATTGCGGCGGCTTCAGCTTGCGCGAGAACCGCCGTCTCGTTGAAGCTGTCGAGTGACAGGCACTTCGCGGAGGCTTTCTCTACGCTCGACCAATCGGCCTGGAGTCTGGAACGCTCCACTTCGCGTATGAGAATCGTTGTCGCCACAGCATGTGCCGAAGCGCGCTTCGCCTCGAACCAGTCACGCAGCGATTCAGAAAGCCGCGGAGTGTAGCCAGGTAGAAATTCCAGAGAATCGTGCGTTAGCACGGACGCGGCGTCCGATGCCGCTAAATCGTCCACGTCACTTCGCACTTCGTGCGGTGAGAGCCGTAGGTTATCGCGGTCTGCCGTTACAAGGATTCCCAGCTTCTTCAGTTGGAAAATCGTTTGACGTAACCTGTGCGCCCGAGCCTGATCGGGCGCGCCCGGCCATAGCATCGCCGCAAGGTGCGCGCGGCTCACTCGCTTGCCACGCTCGA
>JBOHTC010000209.1:0-2003 GCA_050733495.1 Gemmatimonadaceae bacterium
CGACCGCCATGATCGGCTCGAGCAGCACCGGGTTCGCAGCGCGCATGCCGTCCTTGAACGCGAAGATGGCCGCCATCTTGAATGCGTTCTCATTGGAGTCGACATCGTGGTACGACCCGTCGAACAAGGTCGCCTTCACGTCCACCACCGGGTAGCCGGCGAGCACGCCGTCCAGCAGGGCCTCGTCCACGCCCTTCTTCACCGCCGGGATGAATTCTCGCGGCACGCGACCGCCCTTGATGCCATCCACGAACTCGTTGCCCTTGCCCGCGGGCTGCGGCTCCAGCTTCAGCCAGACGTGCCCGTACTGGCCCCGGCCGCCGGACTGCTTGATGAATTTGCCCTCGGACTCGAGCGACTTCTTGAAGGTCTCGCGGTAGGCGACCTGCGGCTTGCCGACCGAGGCCTCGACGCCGAACTCGCGTTTCATGCGGTCGACGATGATCTCCAGGTGCAGCTCGCCCATGCCCGAGATGATGGTCTGCCCCGATTCTTCGTCCGAGTGCACCCGGAACGACGGATCCTCTTGCGCGAGGCGGCCGAGCGCGACGCCCATCTTTTCCTGGTCGACCTTGGTCTTGGGCTCCACCGCCTGCGAAATCACCGGGTCCGGGAATTCCATGCGCTCGAGGACGATGACCTTCTTCGCGTCGCAGATCGTCTCGCCGGTAATCACGTCCTTCAGGCCGACCACGGCGGCGATGTCGCCGGCGCGAACTTCCTTGATTTCCTTGCGCTCGTTGGCGTGCATCTGCAGCAGGCGCCCGATGCGCTCTTTCCTGCCGCGCACCGACGTATAGACCGTATCGCCCGAGGCCAGCACGCCGGAGTACACGCGGATGAACGACAATTGCCCGACGAACGGGTCGGTCATGATCTTGAACGCCAGTGCGGCGAACGGCTCTTCGTCCTCGGGCTTGCGCACATCGGGCTCGCCCCTCTCGGTCGAGCCCTTCACGGGTGGAATGTCGACCGGCGACGGCAGGTAGTCGATCACCGCGTCCAGCATCGCCTGTACGCCCTTGTTCTTGAACGCCGAGCCGCACAGCATCGGCACGATCTCGTTGTTGATCGTGCGCAGACGCAGCCCGCGCTTGACCTCTTCGACTGAAAGCTGGCCCGATTCGAGGTACTTGTTCATCAGCTCTTCATTGGCCTCGGCGGCGGCTTCGACCATCTTGTCGCGCCATTCCTTGGCTTCGGCAGCCAGCTCTGCCGGGATCGCCCTGCGCTCGAATTTCATCCCCTGCGTGGCGTCGTCCCAGTAAATCGCCTGCATCGTCACCAGATCGACGACGCCGGCGAACTTTTCCTCGGCACCGATGGGGACCTGTATCGGGACAGGATTGCCTTTGAGCCGGTCGCGGATATGTTCGTACGATTTGAAGAAGGTCGCGCCGACGCGGTCCATCTTGTTGATGAACGCGAGCCGCGGCACACGGTACTTGTTGGCCTGGCGCCAGACGGTCTCGGATTGCGGCTGCACGCCAGCCACCGCGTCGTACACCATGCAAGCGCCGTCCAGCACGCGCATCGAGCGCTCGACCTCGATCGTGAAGTCGACGTGTCCCGGCGTGTCGATGATGTTGATGTGGTGCTCGGGGTAGGACTGGTCCATGCCCTTCCAGAAGCAGGTGGTGGCGGCGGAGGTTATGGTGATGCCCCGCTCCTGTTCCTGCTCCATCCAGTCCATGATCGCGGCGCCGTCGTGCACCTCGCCGATCTTGTGGTTCACGCCGGTATAGAAAAGGATGCGCTCGGTCGTCGTCGTCTTCCCGGCATCGATATGGGCCATGATGCCGATGTTGCGATAGCGATCGAGAGGTGTGGTGCGTGACATCGAGAACTCCGAAGGCGCCGAGGCTACCAGCGATAATGTGAGAACGCCTTGTTGGCGTCCGCCATGCGGTGGGTGTCTTCGCGCTTCTTCACCGCATTGCCGCGGCTGTTGGCGGCATCGAGCAGCTCTCCCGACAGCCGCTCATCCATGGTGTTCTCCGAGC
>JBOHTC010000210.1:0-4872 GCA_050733495.1 Gemmatimonadaceae bacterium
TCCCTGCTTCCGTTTGCAGCGGCGAAGTCGTCGACGCCACCGTCTTGTAGTAACGGCTGCTGAACTCCAGATAATCTCGAAGCTGCTTCCCCGTAATTCTGACGGCCCGGAGGGTGTTGTCGTACGGGTAAAGCTGCGCAACTTGGGCAATGTTGATCGGTCCAGGTCCAAGCCTGGCGTCGAGAGAAAACGCCGCGGTCGACGCGAGATCGGCGCCGGCGGCTCTTCGCTCCGTCTCCAGAATGAAATCGATAAGGGGACTATCTTTGACCCTCGCCGAATCCGCCGTCCAGCGATCGGGCGTGCTTCCGATCGGCGTCGTCACGTATGCCACCGTCTCGCGGTGTATCTCACTCGTAGCAGATACAACGCGTGGCTCCTCGGCGTGTCCCGCAACCTGGACGAGGTCACTGTGTTTGTCGGTGACACGCCAGCGTCCGTCGCCGCGAGTGACGATCAGATGCGCGATGGCGACGCTCGTCGCCCAGTTCTTTGGCTGGATGAGGAGCGTTTGGCCAACGGTCATGCCTCGCACCTCTTTGTGCGAGTGCCCGTAAAGAACCAGGTCTATCCCCGGCACCTCGGCGGCGACGCGCGCGGCGACATTTTCGCTGGGCACGCCGGTGGTCGCGGTGTCATAGCTCGAGGGCTCGTCGAGTCCTGAATGAACCGTTACGATGACAACGTCGGCCCCCGCGGCGCGAACCTCCTTCACCGCGTCGCGAACAGCCGGCACAATGTCGCCAAAGCGAAGTCGGCCGCGAACATTTTCGGCGTCCCACAGCGTCACTCCGGGAGTTGTCGCGCCGACTATGCCGATCTTGACTCCCGCACGATCAATAATTGTCCACGGCCGATATGCGTGCACGCCAGACGGATCGATGCGGTAGGTATTTGCGGAAAGAAATGGGAAGCTCGCCTGTCGTACCGCGCTATCCAGGTATGGCACGCCGTAGTTGTACTCGTGGTTGCCGATCGCCGCGGCATCGTAGGCCATGGTGTTCATGGCCGCGATTATTGGGTTCGCCCGATTTGTCGAGACGCGCGCGGCGACGTACGCCAGCGGATTCCCTTGAAGCAAATCGCCCGCATCGAGCAGGATGACGCGTCCGGTGTTGGCTGCCCGTACCGAGTCAACGATCGTGGCCGCTCGCGTGAGACCTCGGATCGTCTCGGCCCTGTCCGCGTAGTAATCCCAGGCGGTGATCCGTCCATGAACATCGGTGGTCGTCACCACCACCAGATCGACGGCGCGCGTGGAAGACGCCGGTTGCACGGATGCGCAGCCCAGTGCGCCGGCAAGAAAACAGTAACTGGCGGCCCTTAGCACTTGTGTGAGATTCTCATTTCGTTGTGTGAAGGCAAAGCTAGCCGGACGCGCTTCGTCGAGGGAGTAGCGACTTACTTGGTTCGCGCGGGCGCAGCGCGAGTTGACGCGTTCATCCTGCGGATGACAATTTTCAATCGGTGAGAGAGCAATCGCTTCTTTGATTAAGCGGCCGTCCTCGATGACGAAATCGAGATTTCGATTCGTGGGGCTGGCCGCGGGCCAGTTACTTCCGGTGATGCTCGCTGCGCAGCAACCCGCCGACACTACGAAGCCCGCACCGGCTCCGCCGCCTGCAACGGTCTCAATTCCCATCGATTTTTCGGGCGTGCTCTTCGCAAATTTCCAGTACCGCGGCGACAAGGGAGCATCCCATTCGCAGAACAAGTTCGATCTTGAGCGCGCGTACCTGACGTTCAGAATGCCGGCGGGAGATCGCGCCAGCATTCGGATCACAGCGGATGTCTTTCAGCAGGGCAATTCGCAGAACGACGCCTTCTACAAAGGATGGGTGATTCGCGCTAAATACGCGTACTTCCAATACGAGTATCTGAAGAGCGGAGGCTGGGGAGCCGTGGCGCGTGCGGGTCTGATCCAAAATGTCGTGATTGACCATATGGAATCATTCTGGCCACGCTGGATCTCGCTGACGCCGATCGACAAAACGGGATTCTTCTCATCTTCGGACGCCGGGATTGGAACGCTCATCACGCTGCCAGGCAGGTTCGGAGAATTTTACGCCACGATTGTCAACGGCCCGGGGTACACGTCGCGCGAGACCGACCGTTTCAAGGACTACTCGGCCCGACTCACTTTCACTCCTTTGTCCCGAGTGAGCAACAAGGTGATGAGCACCTTCGCACTGACTGGCTGGACTTACCAGGGTGCCGTTGCCAGCTCTTTTGTAAACGGCGGTCCCGGTCAATCCGGGCCGATTGGATCGTCTCTTCCACGCACGAGATACGGCATCTTCGTCGGCATTCGTGATCCCCGCTTCTCGGCAGACGCTGAATGGGACACGCGAAAAGACGCACAAGAAACGGGCGCAAACACTCTGTTGTCTCCGGCTGCGGAAGTGGACAGCACCGGCCATCTCATCTCGGGATTCGCCGCGGTAAAGCCCTTCCAGCTTTCAAGGGGAACTGGCTTTCCCCTTGGATTGGTGGCGCGTTGGGACCACTACACGCCGAACAAGGGCACGGCTGGATTCATCGACACAGTGATCGGCGGATTAACGTTTGACCTAAACAAGAAATCAGCACTTTCGCTCGATTATCAGGAGGTGACTCCGCACGATGGAGCGATCGCTACGACGACGAAAACTTACTTTCTCCACCTGATCGCCAACTTTTGACAGCTTCATCGCACCGGCGCGGATTCACGGACCCGCAATGCGGGCGATGATCCAATAAGAAACGGCGGCCACCCCCGCCGCGGCCGGAATCGTGATTAGCCACGCCCAGACGATTCTTTCAGCAATCCCCCACCTTACCGCTGAGAATCTGTAGGTTGCTCCGGCGCCCATGATCGACCCAGCGATCGTGTGCGTCGTGCTAACGGGAATTCCATAGTGTGTCGCGATCGTGAGCGCGACCGTCCCGCCTGTCTCTGCAGCGAACCCGCTGATCGGCCTGAGACGAGTGATACGCGAACCCATCGTATGCACGATCCGCCAGCCGCCGAACAGCGTTCCCAACGAGATAGCCGAGTAGGCGGCCAGCTTCACCCAGAGCGGAATGTCGTCCGTCGCGACATAGAGATGGTGCCAAACGCCTGTCTGAGCGGCCAACAGCGGCTTCACCGAGACGAGAAGGCCGACGACGATTCCCATCGTCTTCTGGGCGTCGTTCGCTCCGTGCGCGTGTGACAACGCCGCGGAGCTCAGAAGCTGCGCTCCTCTGAAGAAGCGATCCACTCGGTTTGGCGCCATTCGCTGGAACAGCCAGTACACCGCGACCATCAGCACAAACCCAGCTCCCATTCCGATAAGCGGCGAAATCACGATGAAGGAAAGCGTCTGATACCACTTCGTTCCCCACGTGATCGCGCCGAACCCCGCCTTCGCAACGCCGGCGCCTGCGAATCCTCCGATCAAAGCGTGCGACGAGCTCGAAGGAATTCCGTAGTACCAGGTGATGAGATTCCAGACGATCGCACCGATCAGGCAGGCGAGAATCAGATTCGGGGTCGTGATCTCCGGATGAATGATCCCCTTCTCAACCGCCTTTGCGATGAGCGTTCCCGAAGTGAACGCGGCGAGGAAATTGAACAACGCGGCCCAGATAACGGCGGCGAGCGGGCTCAGGACGCGCGTTCCAACGATCGTGGCGATCGAGTTCGCCGAGTCGTGGAAGCCGTTGCTGAAATCGAAGATCAACGCGACCACGATGATCGCGGCAACGTAGTAAATCACTAAGCGTTCTTCAGTGCAATGCTCTGTAGCACGTTGCCTACGTCCTCACACTGGTCGAGCGCATCCTCGATTTTGTCGTAGAGATCTTTCCACTTCACGACCTCGAGCGCATCACCACCCTCCGCGAACAGCGCGCCCATTGCCTCGTGGTAAATCGCGTCTCCCTCTTCCTCGAGCGTCTTGAGCCTTTCGCTTATGGCGTAGACGTGCTTTGCATCTTTCATGTCGCGGACGCCTTCCTCGACGGTGCTCGCAGCACGCGTGAGTACTTCCGCGAGAACGACTGCTGCCGGACGCGTCTTCTGGATTCGAAAAATCGTGGCCCGGCGAGCCGTTCCGTCGATCAGATCGATGACGTTGTCGAGCTCCGACGCCAGCGCGTGAATGTCCTCGCGGTCGAAAGGCGTCACGAACGTACGATCGATTCGATCGATTATGTCGTGGGTGAGATTGTCCGCCTCGTGTTCCAGTCCCTTGATTCTTGAAACCTTCGCTTCGAGCTCGCCAGGGCTGTTGAACAGCTCGTGAAGCAGGGACGCCGACGCAGTGAGGCGAATCGCAAGCTCGGTGAACAGGTCGTAGAACTTTTCATCGCGCGGGAGGATCCGCAAAGAAATTCTCCGGAAGGGTGAGGAACTTTCAGAAAGCCCGTGCTCAAAATCTATGCGGGCCGTGACCGGCGCACTACCAAATGGCGATTCTCGAAAAGCTTCACCAGCAGTACGCCCGTCAGAAATCCTCCTACGTGCGCCCACACTGCGACGCCCCCGCTGAGGTCGGCGCCGTTCTCGAGCTCAGGTAGCGCGGCCACTACTTGCCAGAAAAACCACCAGATGAGAACCATCCAGGCGGGAATCGGAATCACCTTGAAGAAGATGATGAAGAAAAAGAGCATTCTCACGCGCACCCTCGGATACAGCACGAGGTAAGCCCCCAGTATTCCGGATATCGCTCCCGATGCGCCGACCGTTGGAACTGGCGAAGCCGGTTGGGCGAGGATGTGAGCCACGGCGGCAGCAAGTCCGCAAACGAAGTAAAAAACGAGAAACCGGAAGTGGCCGAGACTGTCTTCGATATTGTTGCCGAAGACCCAGAAGAAAAGCGCGTTGCCGAGGATGTGCCCCCATCCGCC
>JBOHTC010000211.1:0-33586 GCA_050733495.1 Gemmatimonadaceae bacterium
CATTTTCGCAGCATTAGTGCGACCGAACTCATTAGAATCGTCGAGCCGTATCAGATTGAAAACTGAAGAGAGGGTTAGGAACTCATGGAAGTAGTCATCACGCACAGCTACAACGAGATGAGCAAACTGGGCGCGGAGATGGTGGCTGAGCTGCTCAACACCAAGCCCAACGCCGTACTCGGCATGGCGACTGGGTCCACGCCGCTCGGGCTATATCAGGAGCTGGTACGAATGTACGAGCGGGGTCAGCTCGACTTCTCACGCGTGATGACGTTCAATCTGGATGAATACGTCGGCCTTCCCGGCAGTCACCCGCAGAGTTACGCCTACTTCATGCAAGAGAATTTTTTCAAGCACGTGAACGTCCAACCTCAGAACATCAACGTCCCGTCCGGCACGACCAGTAACTATCCGGCGTTCTGCGAGTGGTATGAAAGACGTATCGCGGAGTGCGGCGGGATCGACCTGCAGGTACTCGGCATCGGCAGTGACGGTCACATTGCGTTCAACGAGCCGACGAGCTCGCTCAGCTCGCGGACTCGTCTGAAGACGCTGTCGATGCAGACGATCGGCGACAACGCGCGCTTCTTCGAGCGGCGCGAGGACGTGCCGGTGTATGCAATCACGATGGGAGTCGGCACGATCCTCGAGGCGCGCCAGTTGTTACTGGTCGCGAGCGGAAAATCGAAGGCGAGGGCGATTGCGCAGGCGGTGGAGGGGCCCGTGACCAGCATGGTGACCGCGAGCGCGCTGCAATTGCATCGCGACGCGACCGTTTTCGCGGACGAGGAGGCGGCGTCGGAGCTGACGATGCGCGACTACTATGAGTTCATCTACGCGGCCAAGCCTGCGGCACCCAAGGCGTAGTCTGTCTTACTCGAGTTGAATAACCTGACGCCCCTGGTGGTCGGCGCTGCGGCGCTGTAGGGGTTTTTCCGACAGAACAAGGGACGTTACCCTAACGAGAATCCGCCATTCTCCGACTAAGAAGTCGTTGACCGCACAGCATCTTAATCTCCGTAGGAACACCCCAAATCGGAGTTCAAATGCGTGCTCGCGCTGCCATACTTTCTTCTTTGACCCTTACCGCCGTTGTCGTTGGTGTGGTGACCCTTACCGCGGCTCGCCGCGGCGACCGCGTCGTCCGCGTCGATTTCGACAAAGTCGTCCGCGCAACTTCCCCGGCGTACGACGCGCGAGTAGCGCCGGTTGCTGATGCGCCGATAAAGGAATTCCGCATCCCGATCAAGGAAGCGACGCTGGAGATCGCGAAAGGCGTGTCCTACAACGGCTGGACTTTCGGTGGCACCGTTCCTGGCCCGGTCATCCACGTCCGCGTGGGAGATCTTGTACGCGTCACGGTCGTCAACGAGTCCCCAATGCCACACTCGATCGACTTCCACGCCGCCCGCATCCCCCCCAACGTTGCCTACCGGATGATCACTCTCGCGCGACGACTGTTCGATCACCATCGATCCAGGTCAGATGGAGCAGGTGATCATGAATCTGGCGGTAAATGCACGCGACGCGATGCCCACTGGCGGCAAGCTTTCGCTCGAGACAGCAGTCGTAGATCTCGATGAGGATTACGCACGCGGTCACTATCCAACAGTAGCTGGGCGCTTCGTGATGCTGGCGGTGAGTGACACTGGTATTGGCATGACACCGGAGACGCGCTCACGAATTTTCGAGCCTTTCTTCACCACGAAGGAAGTGGGCAAAGGTACCGGGCTCGGGCTGGCGACTGTGTATGGCATCGTCAAGCAAGCGAATGGATTTATCTGGGTGTACAGTGAGCCGGGCCGAGGGTCGTCCTTCAAGGTGTACTTCCCCATCTCGGAGAATACAGGTAGCACTGCTCCGATCGTGGCACAGGCCGCACCTCTGCATGGGAGCGAAACCGTCCTGCTCGTTGAGGATTCGGCCGCCGTTCGAGCGGCCGCTCGCCTGATCCTGAATCGCTACGGCTATACAGTCCTCGAGGCACCGAGTGGGAAGGCGGCGTTGGCAATCGCTAGCAAGACACACCAGCCCGTCGACCTACTGTTGACCGACGTTGTGATGCCGGAGATGAGCGGCAGACAGCTCGCCGAGCGTTTCTACGAGCTGCGACCGAGCGGAAAAGTCCTGTTCATGTCGGGTTACACCGACGATGCCGTCGTCCGTCACGGTATTCTCACAGCGGGCGTAAACTACATTCAGAAGCCGTTCAGCGGTGACGTGCTCGCAGCCAAGATCCGCGCCGTACTCGATGCTCCTGCGAGAGCCGAGGTCCAGGCCCCATGACGTTCGCCGCGCCGGTGTCAGTGATGATTCTCGAGCACGATGCCGACGTGCGTGGCATGGCGCACCGAATGTTGGCGGAACAGGACTTTTATGTCATCGAGGCCTCCACCGCGGCTGAAGGACTGGAATTGGTGGCGAGCGAGGCCGGACCTATCGACCTCTTGATCGCGAATGTCGAAATACCCGGAGGAGGCGTCCGTGCGATGGCGGCGCAGATCAAGCGAATGAAGCCCGGCCTGCGTATTCTCTTCACATCCAACCGTAGCGATGCCGAGCTACTCGGCAGCGGATTCGACATCGGATACGATCCGCTGCTGTCCAAACCTTTTTCGGGTGTAGAACTGGTTGAATGTGTGTGCTCGACACTCCGTCTCGAGACGGGAAGCCGTGAAATTAGCCAGGCAGGCCTTAGCTGACGCGATTGCCGCGATAGCGTCGATGCGCGGAACATACCGCTGCGCAATCCTCGTCGTTCTCTCCGTTGCCTGCAGGCAGCAGCCGGTTGTCATCACGACGCCATTGACATCCGAGCACGGTCGGGTGGGATGCCAGCCGCCGGATTGCGGTGACTCCGCGCGGATCATCTCCGTCACCTACCTCGGCGTTTCGGGACTCCTGATCGAGCACGAGGGACACGTTCTGCTGACCGCGCCCTTTTCAGCAATCCGTCCCTCGGTCAGGTGAGCCCGCGGATAACGCGAATGCTTCGCAGCACGCCTCGCATCGCGTCTGACACGCAGGCAATCGAGAGATTTCTCCCGCGCGCAGCGGATCGCGCCACCGCAATTCTGGTTGGGCATGGGCATTACGATCATCTGATGGATGTGCCGTACATCGCAACGCATCGCGCGACGTCAGCAAAAATTTACGGCGGTCCTTCTGTCCGACACATGCTGATGGGCGATTCCGCGCTGCGTGCAAACGGCGGAGAAAGGCTCGTTGCCATTTCTCTGGGAGCCGCGGGCAGTCCGCGCCGACTGGGACGATGGTACTACTCCGACGATAGCGCGTATCGTTTCATGGCGCTGGTTGCGGGTCACGCGCCGACTTTGCGCGTCTTGAAACAGACTTACACGTACACGCTGGGGACCGTCGATGTCGATCTCGACAGCCTTCCGCACACTGCTGCCGAATGGAAACTGGGAGAGCCCTACGCATTCATGATCGACGTGCTGTCCGGTACTACGAAAGAAACCGTTTTCAGAATCTATTTTCAGGACGCTCCCAGTGAGCCACCGCTTGGTTTTCCTCCCAATGAGCTCCTCGCGGATCGCCGGATCGACCTCGCAGTTTTATGCGCGGCTACTTCGAGCAATGTCTCGAACACGCCCGATAGCCTTCTCACCGTTTTGAAGCCGTTGCAAATCATTGTTGGCCATTGGGAGGATTTCTTCCGCTCACAGTCGTTGCCGACGCAAGTCAGTCCTGGCACTGATCTCGACGCATTCCTCAAAGGTCTCGGAAAACTGCCCCAATCAACTCCGTGGGCGATGCCTTTGCCGCGGACTACTTTCCGATTTCGAGAAAGGCTTTAATGCGTCAGCGTGAGAACCGATGCACGACCTTTACTATGAACGCACCGTTCAACGGACGGCCTAGGACGCGACGTGATGGGAAACGCTGCGGCACCGTGGGGTCCGTCGTGTAGCCTGAATTCCATACCGCGTAAACGTCGTCGCCGATCTGCGGAATCCAGTGAAAGCGGAGATTGAAGTCTGCGCGCTGCAGCTCGTTGTTGAATTGCACGAAGCCGAGGAAGCCGGTGCGCGGGTTGAAGGTGTACTCGAGCCTGCCCGTGGACTCCACGGCATTGAAGCGACCCGATGACAGCCGCGCTGATGTCACCGAGTACGTCGTTCCCGCGATGACGTGTCCGCCGCCGCGAAATGTTGCGCCCAGCTCCGCCGATGTCGCACGCCCATCGTAGAATTGCCCGGTGCTGACGATCGCCTCGCCGCTCAGCGCACGACCCGTAGAAGTTGACAGTTGGATATCGCCGTTTGTCCACCAATATCGACCTGATGCTACCGTCGTCCCGCGAAATATCTCGAACGCTTCGGCCGGCGCATCGAGCGAGCGGTGCACGTTGACCTCGAAAGCATCGCCCGACTGCAGCTCGCCCGCGAAAGTGTGCCATTCGAAGTCGGCGGTTTGCCAGCGCGACGCATCCGCAAGGTTGTCGCTTCGATTGCTAATGATGTCCCAGCTCGGCACCGGTGTTAGATCGAGCTGTCGAATCTTCCAGAACCGCGGCCGCGGCTGCAGATCGATGTGACCCGTCGTCTCCCAGATTCCCGTGCGCCGCACGAAGCCCAGAGTCGGATTGAAGCCGGAGTCGATCGAGTAGAGAGATACGAAGGTGTCGAACAAATCGTTGGGCGCATCCGTCGAGATTTGCCACGCCGTCGGCGTGCCGCTGCGCGCCACTGTCTGGGTTCCCATCAGCCAGAAATGCGGCTCCAGGTTGTATCCACCCACGATCAGGGGGAAATCGAGGTCGACGCCTGCGCCGCGCTCGTCGGGGATGCCAGGCGCCGATCGATCCACTGCCATCCCCACGATCGACGATCGATCCAAAATGTCGCGTCCCACGCGGACAACGACGTCGTTCGCCTGCTCGCGGCCCCCGGTGCGCGAGTCTAGAAAGCCAAGGCCCCAAGCTCCCGCTTTTCCATAGACTCGAGCGCCGCCTAGAATCGGCACAGGCGCGCCGGTCGAATCGAGACCCACGCGCCTGGAGTAAAAGAGCTGAGTGCGCTCAGTGGTCCCGATGTCAAATATGCCGCTCGATTCCAGAAAGAACTCACGCTTCTCGGGGAAGAAAGTCGGGAACCGCGTAAGGTTGATCACCTGCTGGTCAGCCTCGACTTGCGCGAAGTCAGTGTACACAGTGAGATCGGCGGTCATCGGGGGGTGAGGCCGAGCTTTGCATCGATGCCTGCCTTGCCTCCGCTCTGCGCCGCTCCAAGCCTTCCACCTGCGCTGTCGTACGACGCATCGACCACGCGACCGAGCGCATATGGATAGAGCTCCACCGGCCGCTCATTGCCGACATTCCCAAATCCGGACACGTCCGCCGTGTTTGCGAGATTGGTGAGCCCCTCAGTGCGATGCCAGGAACGCCACAGATCTTCTTCGTTCTTGCGACGAATGGTCCGCCGAACGTTGAGTCCGATAACGTCGCCTGCGGGATTGAAGCGCAACGTCTGCAACGGAATCGCGAATTCGGCGGCCCACGAGGCCGAATCCCGGCTGACGGCGACGTTCCAGATCCCGTTCCAGTTATCGTTGACATTGTCCAGCCCGACAATCTGCGCGTCCCACATCGCACCGTTCGGATTCGTCGCAAACATGAATGCGCCGCGTCGGTCGTGATAACTGTCAATCAGCAGCGTGATGTTGTCGTCAGACGACAGATCGGCATCTCGGCGGAGCTGTGCGCTTCGCACTCTGCTCATTTCGGTGTCGTAGGCGCGCACGGCTACGTACAGCTGGCTCGCGTCGCGAATGATTTTGACGACCGTCCGTTCGCTGGAGGGCGCGCCTTCTAACGGTTCCCGTTGCCTAAAATCGAAGATGGAGTCAGCGTGCTGCCACGCTGATTCGTCGAGACGACCGTCGACGTTGATTCGTTCGGTCGTTGTCGCGACCCGATACGCGGGCTCAATCGACTGATTTTGCGATGGCGTCGCGGTGATCTGCGCGCCCAATGGCGCAGCGATCGTGACGGTGAGCATTGATAGAACGCTCCACGACGGCCCGAGCCTGCGCTTACGCACTCACTGGATGGGTTCGAAGGTACGCTCTAGCTATCTTTGGCCGGCCTCTCGTCATCCACTTCATGACAGCCTCCTGACAAAACGTCCGCCGTGAATGCGGCGCGGCGCTTGCGAGCACCATCGCGCATCCGGAGGGAAAAGATGAAAGGCTTCGACTTGCTACACCATAACATTTCGCCGGCGGTGGCGCTTGTACTCGCAGGTTTGACAAGCATTCCGTCCAACGCCCGCAGTCAAAACGCACCGGCCGCCGCCGCCAACTGGTCCGGTGTGGAACAAGTGCTCGGCAGAAAGGGAACCATGAACCCGGGCGGTGTCGTCAAGTTTGGATTCCCGCGTAGCGACCTATCGGTGCGGCTTGATGACGTCACCATCAAGCCGGCTCTCGCGCTGGGAGGGTGGGCGGCATTCAAGGGCAACCCGAACGGACAGGCGACGGTGATGGGAGACCTCGTATTGCTCGAGAACGAAGTGGCACCGGTAATGACCGCTCTGCAGGCAGGCGGTGTCGAGCAGACCGCCGTGCACAATCATCTCGTCAGAGAAGAGCCGCATCTCCTCTACATGCACATCCATGCGCGAGGCAACGCTCAGTCGATCGCGCGCACGATACGTGACGCGCTCGCTCGAACGAAAACACCGCTGGCCGCGTCACCAGCAGCGAGTGCCGGGTCGCCGGCCGAGCTCGATACCGTCGCGATTAAGAGTGCGTTGCGCGTTGCTGGTAAATGGAACGGTGGCGTGTACCAGGTGGGCGTTCCACGTCGCGAGAAGATCACCGAAGATGGAATGGAAGTCCCTCCGTCCATGGGCGTGGCAACATCAATAAACTTTCAGCCGACAGGTGGCGGGAAAGCCGCGATTACCGGCGATTTCGTACTTCGCGAGAATGAAGTGAATCCAGTGATTCGCGCGCTCCGAGACAACGGAATCGAAGTGACTGCTCTACACACTCACATGCTCACTGAGCAGCCGAAGCTTTACTTCATGCACTTCTGGGCTAACGATGACGCGAGGAAACTCGCGCGGGGACTGAGCATCGCCCTCAATCGCACGGCATCGAAACGATAGCCGCAGCTGCCGCGTCCTTCGACCGTTGCGCGAAGTAAATCGCAGCGCCCGCCAGATTCGCCCCCACTATCACGACGATGATCTTGGCCGCGAAGATCTTCCAGCTCGCGACATCAATTATTGGGAAGACCGAAAGCACCGAGTAGAGCAGCGGTACCGCGAATCCGATCGAGCAGGACGTCGCTGAACGTGAACAGCGTCGCCGAACTAGACGGATTCGTCCAGCGCCCGGAACAGCTCTGCTGCGACGATAGGCCTGCGGTACGTGGCGATGGAGCGCGTCCTCAAGTGGCTCGTCCTCGTGCTCTTTGCCTACGTCGTGACTCCATTTCTGCTAAGGCCGCATTGGCTTTCTATTCTGCATGCGACGCTGATTCTGAGCCTACCACACAGCGGGAATGGCTGGGCGACTATTGTCGCGATTCTGGGAACTACCATCAGTCCGTACCTGTTTTTTTGGCAAGCCTCAGAGGAAGTCGAAGAGGAAAAAGCACTCGGCCGCCGCGCACAGCGAGATCGAGTCGGAGCAACGAACGAGGAGCTCTCCACGCGCCGCCTCGACGTTGGAATCGGAACGCTTTTCTCGAACGTGGTGATGTTTTTCATCATTCTCACACAGCGCTCACACTCAACGTGCACGGCGTCACCAATCCCCGCACTTCTCTGGAAGTCGCAACGGCCCTTCGCCCGTTTGGTGGCCGCTGGACGGTTCTGCTCTTCACTGTCGGTTTGGTGGGGACGGGCGCGCTGACCATTCCTACGCTCGCGGGTTCGAGTGCCTACGCATTTGCGGAAATATTCGGGTGGCGGCAGGGGATGGACGAATCGTACCGCCGTGCGCGCGCGTTCTACTTGGTTGTGGGAGTGTCAGTGCTGGTGGGCATCGCGCTTGATTTTGCCGGTGTGAATCCTGTCAGGGCGTTGTATTGGACGGCTGTGATCAATGGCGTGCTCGCGCCATTTTTGCTCGTGGGCCTGGCGATTGCCGCGTCCGACTCGCGGTTGATGCACGCGCAACCGGTTCCAAGACTGACGCTTGGAATCGTGGTGTTTACCGCAGTGCTGATGTTTGCGGCCGCGATTGGCATGTTCGCGTTCTGACCGAAATCAGACAACGCACTATCTTCCCGGCTGTCCTTGGAGGAACTCAGCGTGCAAATGCCGTCTCCACGAATTATCAGGGAATCGCTGTCGCGTGCCGAGCTTGGTGTCATTGCCTCTCAACAGTTCGGCGATATGGTTAAAGCAGTTGTCGACATCGAGCGGCGAATCATGGCGCTTGGCGGAGAGCTACATTCCGATGAGGAAGCATTGCTGCTGGACGATGGCTCCTCTCAGTCCAACCTTTGGGGAATCAATCTTTATCCGGCCGAGCGCGGGGAGGATTGGATCGAATACGACTCAATGATCAACGTCCGACCGTCGCAGGGGAACCGCACGCGCGGCGTGGAAGAGGCGGGACTGCGTGATGCAATTCGGCACGTTGTGAACGGCTTGGTGAAATAGTGGAAACCTCGCCTAACGGCCACGTCGATCTCGCGACTGGGCGCTGGAAGTCTCTGACTCTCATCGAGCAACTGGCCAACGTCGGCAGTGAGGTGGACCGAGCGATCAAGGCGCAGGAGGCTGGGCGTGCGGACCGGCGCGATCTCGCTGTGAATCGCTGCCTCGAGCTTTTTGATCTCATCGTCGCCGACGATCGCTGGCGAGGACCGCGGCGACGCGAAGTGTTGAGGGCAAGGGAACAGTTCTGCATGCTCTTCTGGGATGACCATCAGCCGCTCGACGCGGCCGCTTCTCTCAGCCGCTACTTTCTCCACTTTGCCGTCGCTGCTCGTCTAGCTGTCGGAAAAGCTTAAGCAGCCTCCGGTTTCCGCGCGACCAACACGAGGAAGACTCCAAGTGCGATAAAAAAGCTGAGAAACATCGGCTCGGTTTCGTTTTTCATCACCAGAAGCCAATTGGCATCGCGCAGATCGCCCCATAGCGGAAAAATCATGGCTATGTAAAGCACACCAATAACTGCCAGGATGATTTGAACCGCTTTCTGGTGTTTCAAGGTGTCTCCTTAAAATGGACGATCGTCACAACATCCAATCGGTGTCCCCGGCGGTAGCTGGATGACTCCGGTCGTCTTCGGCGGTGCGATGCGCTGGTCCAGCCAGTTGCGCGCGTCTCGCACGACGGCGCCGTTAGCAGCGCGATCATCCGCGTCTGTCGCCGTGGACGTCGCAAGCCGACGTGCCAGTCGATCGAGATTGCCCTCAGCCACAGCGCGAGCGTCCGGCGTTGCACGAGTGTTGGACGCGAGAGAAAGTAAAGCATCGACCACCGCTCGCCGCGACTCGCGACGCAGAGATGCTTCGTAGGACGTCGCAGCAGTCGCGCGATCGTAGACTGCAGCGATCATCGTGCTGATTACTTCGTCGGCGGATGGCTCCGCCGGATTGCGCGCATGGAATGCGAACAGCCGCTCGACCCGTTCGGGCTCGAGAATTCCATCTGCGACATAACTCGCGAGTCCGTGCGCGACCGCCAACGGATCGAAAACGATTCCAGCCGGCGAGTCAAATGCCCAACCCCCGCGGTATCCGTACGGCGACGGCGGAATCTTGGCGAGGATGCGCTCCGGAATTGCGAGTTCCTTCGGCTGAATCGCCGTCATCAATGCGGTCAGCGCTTCGCGCTGTTTCGCGGGATCGACGATGCTCGCCGGGGTCTGCGTGTCACCGCGTAGGGCAAAGGTGTAATCCATCCCACCGATCGCCTTGATCGCTGCTTCGATCGCGTATCGATGGTGCAGATAAACAGGTACGAGACGCTCGTCGAGGAACCACATCGGATCGCCGGGAGCGATCACGCTCTCGTCGAATTTCGAGAGCAACACGTCCCGGACAGCGGTCTGCCGCTCCAGCTCCTTCACCGCGTCAGTTCCGTTGAGCCAGCGAGTCGCCTCTGGAACCACGCCGGCATCGGCGTCGCGGTCCGACAGGAATCGCATCCCCTTGGCGATCGCGTCCCGCATCAAAGCATCGAGCCCGGCCTTCTCAGCGGCGGGCGAAGGAAACTGTGTATAGGCATAGCGGATGGCGAGCGAGTCGTAGGCGCCGGTGCCCGCTCTCCAGGCATTCGAGACGTCGACGGTGCCATCCTTTCGGAGCGTCACCAGCGGTCCCGGATAATCCATGACGCTCGCTCGGCCGTAAGCGTGCGAGATGTAGTTGTGAGCGAGCCCCAGGGTGTGGCCGATCTCGTGCGCGACGTGCTGTCGCCGGCGAGACATCGCGAACTCGGTGCCGTTCACATTGGGATCGAGCGATGTGATCCAGTTTTCAGTCGCGTCGTCCAGCGCCGGTTCCATCCCGGCGAAGAGATTGTAGTCGGTGATCGATCGATAGGTGTCCATCTTCAGCAAGGCCTTGATGATCTCGCCAGTGCGCGGATCGACGAATGATTGACCGACGGAGAATCCGGGATCGCTGCGATGCACCCATTCGATAACGGAGTAGCGCGCGTCCATCGGATCGACGGAATCCGGAAGATTCTCGACGCGGAACGCATTCTTGAATCCCGCCGCCTCGAAGGTCTTGTTCCACCAGCTGGCGCCCTGTTTGAACGCCGTTCGATACGGCTCGGGTATGCCGCGATCGAGGTAGTACACGAGTGGCTTGACGGGATCTGACAGCGCCGCGCCCGGATCCTTTTTCTCGAGACGCCACCGGTTCGCCCATCGCACGACCGGCTTGCGGTTGAACGGCGTCGAAAAATCGTAGAAGTCGACGGAAAAAAGTCCGACGCGCGGATCGAACGCGCGGGGCTTGTAATTGTCGTCCGGCAATTCAACGAACGAGTGGTGCTCGCGCAGCGTCAGCGCGCGCGGATCCGGCGTGTGTCGAGAGACCTCGCGTCCAGGTGCATCGCTCTCGAAGGTGAGCAGAACCTCGACCTCGGTGTTCTTCGGAAACGCCTTGGTGCGCGCGGGGTAGATCGCGCTGCGATTTCTGTCGAGCCGGAAACTCCCCTGCTGGCCTCTCTGCAAGTTGGCGCGAACGTCGAACACGTCCTGGATGACGAAATCGCTCGCGTCGATCAGCGCCTTGTGATTCTCCTCGGCGAGGATTGGAAAGGAGGCGAGCACCGAAGTGGCGAACGATTCCTCGACGGTGCGCTCTTCGACCGTATCGCGCGACGCGCGATAATCGAGATTGCGGCGAACGAGAAAAATGCGCGGGCCGAAGCGTTGGAATCGCACGACCGCCTGATCGCCAGTGGTGCCGCGGTCGAGTCCGCGAGCGTTGGAGCCGAGTCCGGTGGAGAGGTAATAGAGGTAGAGGAAATCCTGGTCGAGACGGGAGACCTCGAGCAGCAGCTTTCCCGTCCGCTCATCGAAGTAGAACGGAATGAATCCATCGTGGCGTTCGAGTCCGGCGGTTTGCTGGGCCCAGGTTCGAGGCGGTGATTGTTGCGGAGATGCGTTGGAGGGTTGTTGCGCGATCGAGGTCGAGGCCAGCAGGGCGGTGGCGGCAACTATAGAGAAGTATTTCATCGGACCGCCAATATGCTGCGGGGCGTCCGAGGTTTGAAGAGCGCGACACGACTGAGGTTAGCGGGGCTACTCCGGCTGCCTCTCCCGGAAGAGTTTCTGGGCAGTGTCCAACGCCTCCTTCGCCGGCACTGCAACGTCCGGCTTCACGCCTACGCCTTCCCAGTTGGTGTGCGTGATTGGATTGATCGCCCGCGCGAAGGGCACGCCGATCATAAAATGCTCGTCGATGCGGTGACCGTTGACGGGGTGGGCCCCGCCCCCTGTCGTCTCTCCGATGATCGTCGCGCGCTCTCGATGCTCAGTAGGTCGAAGCCGCCTGTCTGCTCGCGAAATCCTAATTCATCCTCGACCGTCAGATCCGGTTGGAATCGACGGGAATACGCGCCGAGTCGCGCGGTGTCGCCACTGTTGAACGCATCGAGCCAGGTCCGAAGCGCTTCACCCGCCGGTGTTTTCGGAATCGCCGTGACGACCGGTTGGCGAGACGTCGTCGCTGGTACCTGCGCGCCGATGGAACTTGCCGGCGCGATGATGGTCAGCCACAAGAGGTGACGTATGGCGCGGTAAATTTTAACGCTCAATGCTGCTCCTGCCGCTCGAGGCCAAGAGAGCCGAAAATATCATTCCGCCCCCCGGCGGCGGTGATGTGAACAGTTGCGCCTGGCGCGCGGGCGAGGCAGTACGCGTCGAGGACTTCCGGCTCGGGTTCGGGCATGCGTGTGCACGTGATTGGGCCGGCAACGGTCATACCGATGGGAGATTGCGCGACCGAGCTGGAACCGAACAATCCGATGAACCCTCTGGTAGTCGGCACCTGGCTCGAGTCCGCGCTGAACGAAAGAAAGAAACGGCCAGTCGGTAGCGGCCAGCGAAGCGATGCACCGCGCGTGAGGTGTATTGGTGCGACGACCCATCGCTGGTCCGGTCTAAGTCCTTCGAATGTGCGTACCCGCTCGAAGACCGTCACCTCCGCCCTCGTCACCCGATCACCAATCTCCACGTCGATACTTGCGTCCCCCGGTCGCAGTGGCCGTAGCCGTCCGTCGCCGTCGAGTGTAGCGATTGTGCTATCGTCAACGCGCAGCCTGGCAGCGATGCGCGTGACGGGATGGCCATCCAAGCCAAGAGCATCCACGCTCAGCGTGCGCGCGGACTCACCGACGACGAAATTGCCCCAAGCGGCGCTGCGGAGCGCGCGAATCGGCTCGCAGTGAATCACGAAGTCTTTGTTCAGTGTAGCGAGTGATGCCCGCACAACCGCGTCACCGCGCTGCTTACACTGTATTACGCCACCGGTGGAGACTGGGATGGATACGCCTGACACTCGCCGGTAGCGAACATCCGTCCCCTCGAGACGGTGACCGGCTGCGTCGAGCACAGCCATCGACAGCTGCACTGGCCGGACGTTGTTCACCACGATGCCGTCTGAATAACCCACGCTCGTATCCAGGCGTGCCGGCGGACCGTCGCGCGTTACCCACGCGATTGCGATAAGCGAAAGAGTGACGATCGCCGCCAACGTATACGCAGCGAGCTTGGCGCGAGCGGCAGGACTGCCGTTGCGTATCGCGCCCCAAATCACGTGCGGTGCCGATCGCAGGATTTCGCGAACGTACCACCACTTGGCAGCAAGGACTCCTGCGTGCGCCGAGCGGTCTGCGTACTCCTCGCTGAGATCGCCGAACACGTCGCTGATGAATGCTGGATCGCAGCCGAGTGAGATCAACACGCTCTCCGCCGGCGGGGGCGAATGATTTTTTGACGTAGCAGTCTCTCGCCGCCGGGAAGGAGCGGGCACCATCACGCGAGCCTCGGCCGCAGGGTTTTGCCGACGCCGGCCCAGATTGATGCTGCGTGACGCTCGGCTTCGCGAAGCGCGCGCGCTCCGGCGCCCGTGAGACTGAAGTGCCGACGCGACCGTCCACCACGAACTGGCAGTGGGTCGCTCTGGCGCGAGGTGACCAGTCCTTTGTCCGCGAGACGCTGCAGCGTCGTGTAGACCGCGCCGACCGAGTAATCGCGGCCGGTTCGCGACTCCAGATCGCGGCGAATTGCGAGGCCGTAAGCATCATTCTTGAGGCGAGCCACGGCTAATAATGTGGCGAGCTCGAGTGTGCCGAGTGTCGCAGTTGGCATTACTCCCAATTTGTAGAACAAATAATGGTCGCGCAAGCAGGTATTGACGCCCTCTATTGGGGGCTCACGTGAAGCTGCGCGGTGCCTTCGACTTGAATTCCACCAGTGAAACCCGGACTGCCAACTTCCAGTCGCAACTCCCCCGGCGTCGCCGGCGTGAATTCGAAATCGGCGGTTTCGCCCGTTCCCACTCGCGCAATGCTCGGGCGCATCGTTGCCTGAGTCGCCGGGAGCGCGAAAGCATCCTTAGCCACCGGACGCCACGACAGGATCGTCGAGTCCTGCACCACGCGCACCAACATCGACCCACGATCTCCCGCGATGTCCGCCACTCGGATGCGGTAAGTCGATCCGACGTGCAGCTCCGCCGGGGTTTTCGTGCCCGGACCGGTCATCATGGCGCGGCCATGGGGCGCGTCGGATACGAAGAACAGCAGGTCGTGCGTCGGATCCCACCGCTCTCCGGGCTCCAACACGATCAGCGGCCCCGCCAGCCCGCCGAATTGTTGGCGCATCTCATTGAAATGCGTGTGGTACATGAACGTACCGGCACGCTTCGGCGTGATGTGGACGTCAAAGCTCGTTCCGGGTAGAATCGCGGGCGCCCTGCGCTCGGCAGTTCCACTCCAGCCGGCGACGCCATCGTAATAGCCGTCGTCGACTTCGATCCCGTGCCAATGGACAGTTGTTGGCTCGCCCAAGCGATTTACGACCTCGATGCTCGTTGCCTCTCCACGCGTCAGGAGAAGCACAGGTCCAGGATTCTCGATCGAATCCGATCGCGGTTCCGCGCCCTGCTGCAGAACGTAGCCAAAGCGCCGAGCCGAATCTTCGGGCGCGGAATCCGACTGCACGAACAAGCGCAATCGTTTCGCCGGCCGCCAGGGCGCCGCCGCCTTCGTCTTGCCAGCGACGGTGATGCCGAGAATGAGACCGTTCATTCCATTCACCACGTGCTGCTCCGGATCACCGTGATCGTGTACAACGGGATAATCGATCTCGTCGGGCCGATCCGCCGGCGGCAGCTTTGCGATGTGATTGGTGAGGTGACAGTGGAAAAGCCAGCCGCCTGGCCGATTGGGCGACCAGACCAGCGTAACGGATTCGCCAACACCAATCACTTCCGTCGCGGCCATGCGGCGTTGTGCAGGCGTGTACACCGAATCGAGACCAGTGAGTGCGCTTCCGTGTGAATCGACGCGAAAATAGTAGCCGTGCAGATGCATCGGGTGCGCCTGGAATGACGTATTGACGATGCGCCACCGAATAGTGTCGCCAAGCGCGTAGTGGAGGCGCTCCGTGTAGGGCCAGCTCCTGCCATTCAACGCCGTGAACTGACGCCCGATCGGACCGTGCGGATCTTTCTTTAGCGGAGGCTTGAACTGATCATCGGTCTCGCCGATGACGAAGATCCGGTCGTTGGGGATGGGTCCTGGCCCGTCGACGACGAGCGCGCCGGCGAGGGGCGAGTCGTAACGCGCACGGAGAAGTCCCTGGCCGCGGTGGCCTGGAGGTAGCGGCAGTGCGCGCTGCGACGCGGCCAGGGTGGCCCAGTATTGAAACGTGCCTTCCCGTGTGCGAACGAAACGCCGCATCAGCAGTGCTGCGCGGTAGAACCACCAGCGAGTCACTCGCTCGGCTCGGCTCACCAAGTCCGCGCACCACTAGCGTGTCGTCGAACGTATTACGAATTGTCACGTGAATCGGAGTGCCGACTCGTGCGCGGATCAGCGGCGCGGGAATGGTTGGCGCTTTTCCTTCTTCCTGAAACGCGGCCACCGTGAAGCCAGGCGCACTATCGCCGACGATGTGCCAGACGGAGGGAGTTAGTGTGAGCCGCACGTAGAGAGTGTCGCCGGCGCGCGTCCCCGCCGGCACGCGATTGTCGTTCGCCACGGCGTTGGGAGTGATCGCGGGTGCCGCCGTGTGTGACTTATGGCGATTTAGATGCGGATGCTCCGCGGCTCCAGTGGGAGTCGCACCAGTCAGGAACGCGGTTGCTGTCCCGATCAGCAGGAAAGAGATCAGACGCATGCGGGCCCTCATTTGAGTTGTGCGAAAATCTACCGCGAGCGTCGAGCGCCTGCTGGACCATAAGTCTTCCGCCCGCTCGACTATATGTCATCCGACCGCTCGACGATGACGTCTTCCGGATTTTACGCATATTAGGTTCATGCGATTTCCCTCCTGCCTGGGCCTTGTAGCATCACTCGGCCTGCTTTGCTGCGCGCGCGCTCAGAGCCGAGTCTCCCTTCCAGTGTCCACCGCATCTCTCGCGCGGCCGGTGCCAGGACCGGTGTACCCATCTCGTGACTTCGCCGCCGCAATCACGCGAGGCACACGCACGCGTTCTGGCCGTCCGGGCGCGAGCTATTGGGTGCAACACGCACGTTACTCGATCGACGCGCAGCTCGATCCAACGACCGATCGCGTGACCGGGCACGAGCGCGTCGTCTACATCAATAATTCGCCGGACACCTTGCGGCGACTCGCCATCCACCTCCGACAAAACGCGTTCGCCGCGGGGAATCCACGACGGCAAGCCGCGCCAATTACTGGTGGTGTATCGCTCCAGCGGGTTGTCGCGAATGGACGTGTGATTCCACCGCGCCCAATTGGCAATACCGCCGTTCCAATCACCGACGTCGCGAACCAGCGTCTCAACGACGAAGGTGGGTACACAGTGGCCGGAACCATCATGTGGCTCCCGCTCGCCGCACCGCTCCTGCCGCACGATAGCGTTTCTCTCGAGCTCGCGTGGTCCTACGTCCCACCGGAATCGCCAAGCGATGGACGTCAGGGCCGCGAGGGGCATCACCTGTATTTCATGGGCTATTGGTATCCGCAGGTCGCCGTCTACGACGACGTCCATGGCTGGGTCGCCGATCCGTATCTGCTCGAGGCCGAGTTTTATATGGATCCCGCCGATTACGACGTTCGCGTGACGGTGCCCCGCGGTTGGGTGATCGGCGCGACTGGTTCGCTGGTGAACGCTAACGAGATTCTCTCCGCGGCGACGCGCGCGAGGCTCTCCGATGCTCGGCGCACGGGCGCGGTCGTGCATGTCGTCGAACCAGGCGCATCGTTCGAGTCAGGCACAGACGCGACGTCGACGTGGCACTTCGTCGCGCCAGCAGTCCGGGACTTCGCGTTGGGGACGAGCGATCAATACGTCTGGGACGCGACCCGTGCGCTCGTGCGCGACAGTGCCGTGAGCAGGGTCGACACTGTGAACATCTACAGCTTCTATCGCCAAAGTGCTCCCGCGGCCGCATGGGCACTCGGCGGCGCGCGCTTCACGCGTGACGCCATCGAGCAACATTCGCGCTATCTCTGGCCCTACCCGTGGCCGACGATGACGTCGGTGGAGGGAGTGCTGGACAGCGGCGGGATGGAGTACCCAATGATGACGCTCATGCAGCCCTGGGCGGATACGTTGTCCCTCGCTGGGGATCTCATGCACGAGACCGGGCACATGTGGTTCCCGATGCAGGTCGGATCGAACGAGACGCGCCATCCGTGGATGGACGAAGGCTTCACGCAGTACGATGTTGCTCAAGGGATGCGTCCGCTGTACGGCGAGCCGCGGAGCGGTGGACGTCCCGGCGACTCCGAGCAGGGTCAGCGTACGCTGTACGTTGACGCCGCACGCGGCGGCCATGATATGACGCTCATGTGGCCGGGCGATCTGTATCCCGAGGAATGGTATTTCATCATGTACTACGACAAGACCGCGGCTGTGCTCGCTGCGCTCCGCGGCGTGCTGGGTGAGGGGACGTTCCATCGCGCATATCGCGAGTACGGGCGCCGATGGATCGGCAAGCATCCCTATCCGTACGACTTCTTCAATACGATGAGCGATGTTGCCGGTCGCGATCTTGATTGGTTCTGGACAACGTGGTTCTACGAAGGATGGCCGTTGGATCAGGCGATCGCGTCAGTGGACACCGAGGGCGATTCGACGGCGATCACGATCGAAGACCGTGGCCTCGCGCCAATGCCAGTGGAGCTCGCGATCACACGTCAAGGCGGCGCAACGCAGGATCTGACGGTGCCGGTCGACGTGTGGCTCACGGGCGCGCGGCGGTACGTGGTGCGCGTCGGAGCATCGCCGACGATCACGAGTGTGGTAATCGATCCCGACAGTCATTTCCCGGACATCGATCGCGCCAACCAGGTCTGGCGGTAACGGGCCTGGCTTATTCCGCGCGGTCGCGGTGCTGGTGGCTATTTAGCCGATTCAGCGTTCTCGGGTAGCCGAGTCTCGCGTTGCGCTTCGCTTCAAGAACACGTCTTCATTTCGACCTATCCCCTCCGACAGCGACGAGGTCGATCGATGGGCGCGATGACGTCCTTACTCAGTTCCACTGATTCACCCCGCACAATCCAGAGCTACCTCCGGATCGCCTTAGCGGCACTCCTCGCTTGGCTAGCATGGATCGCGTTCCACAACGAATACGGCTACATCCCGTTGCTGAGCGACGTCGACCTCGCCATCCACGAGTTCGGACACATGCTCTTCATGCCGTTCGGCATCCAGTTCCTCGGCAACACCATGATGATCCTTGGCGGATCGCTCACGCAGGTGGCCTTCCCGCTGATTTTCTTCGGGTATTTCCTGAGGAAGCACGACGACGCGCCGCGACACGACGTGTTCGCGGCCATGGTGTGCCTGTGGTGGTCCGGGACCAACCTACTGAGCGTGGCGATCTACTGCGCCGACTCGCGCGCCGGCAAGCTCATGCTCCTCGACGGACTCACCGGTCAGGAGAGCAACGGACACGACTGGTACAACCTGCTCTCTCGCTGGGGACTGCTCGAGCACGACACCGAGATTGCGCGATGGATGCGCATGATCGCCTGGCTGATGTGCGTCGGCAGCATCGCCATCGCAGTGTGGAGTGCGCTACAACAGCAACAGCGGGCGCAACCGTTGTGATCGCAACGAGGCAGCGATGTATAACTCGTCAGTGGTATTGTGCGCCTATATTTTCGCGCCCTTATTACGACATGACCATTCGGATCCTCGTTGCGGACGATCACCCAGTGGTGCGTGCTGGTACAATCGCGCTAATCGGCAACGAGTCCGATATGACGGTTGTTGCAGAAGCGGCCGACGGACGAGAAGCGGTCGCGCTTTACGCTTCTCATCTGCCCGACGTCGCCCTCATCGACCTGCGCATGCCGGTGATGGACGGGATCAGCGCAATGGTGTCGATATTTTCCGCGCATCCGGAAGCTCGGCTTGTCGCACTCACCACATACGACGGCGATGCTGACATCTATCGGGCACTCGATTCCGGTGCCTGCGGATATCTCATCAAGGACATGCTGGGCCGCGAGCTCGTCCAGTCGATTCGCGTTGCCGCGTCCGGAAAGCGTGTGATACCAGCCGCAGTCGCGAGCAGGCTGGCGGAATTCACGCCACGGGCCGATCTCACCGAGAGGGAGGTCGAAGTGCTTCATTTCGCCGCGAAAGGACTTCGGAATAAGGAGATCGCGCACGTGATTGGGCGCACCGAGGGAACCGTGAAAGTTCACCTCAAGCACCTGATGGCAAGGTCGGCGTCGACGATCGCACCGAAGCAGTCACTCTCGGACTGCAGCGCGGAATCATCCACCTCGACGGTTGACCGACGGCTCATCGCTGACGCTGCAACGATTCAACTGTCGTCCCCAGGCTACTGGCGATTCGATGACGATACCCTATATATAGAAGTGCGCGGTTTTTCGCCGCGCTAAAGTGCATGTTGCTTTGAGAAGGCGCCTGATGGAAGCTGGAGTCCCACACAGCAATCCGGCGGTTGGTCACGTCCCGGATATGATCTCGTACGGCAACGCGGTCGACGAAGACGTCTCGCGCCGCAACAGAGAAACCAACCTCCGCCGCGAGATCAATCGCCTTCTTGCACGGCCCGACAGCTCGCGACGAACGCTTCAGGCGTGCACCGATGCGGTCGTCCACAGTCTGAATGTGATCTTCGCCCGCATCTGGACGCTCCAGCGCAACCAGGAAACACTGAAGTTGCGGGCGAGCTCGGGACTGTATACGGGGCTGAACGGTAAGTATTCACGAATTCCGATCGGGCAAATGAAGATCGGGCGGATCGCACAGACTCGTATTCCGTGTCTCTCCAATGCCGCACTCGGCGATCTGCGCATGGATCAGGAGTGGGTGACGCAAGAGGGTATCGTCGCCTTCGCCGGGTATCCCTTGGTGGTGGACGATCGTGCCATCGGCGTGATAGCCGTGTTTGCGCGCCATCCGATCCGATCTGAAACGCTCGAGACCATTGGCTCGATCGCGGGAATCGTAGCTCAGGGGATCGAGCGCCAGCGCTCGCAAAGGGAGCTTCGTAGAGCGATCAAGGCAGGCTACGATGCCGTAGCTGAAGAGCGAACGCGGATCGCGCGAGAGATGCACGACGGATTACTTCAGAACGTGACGGGTATTGCGTTGCAGCTCCGCGCGGTCCTGCCGCGTGTTCGTTCCGCTCCTGAAGAAGCAGGCCCGGCTCTCGAACGCATTCTGGAGCTGGCCGAACGAACAAATACTGAGGCACGACTGGCCGTCGTCGGCATTCGGCATTTCACCGACTCGGACGATGTGGTGAAGGCCCTGCACGGCGCAGTCGAGCGGGCTCTCGAGGGCAGCACACTGGATTTTTCAGTCAATGTTCGCGGAAGAACGCGCCCGATGTGCCCCCAGGTATGCGACGCAGCAACCTTGATCGTTCAGCACGCGATCACCAACGTGCTGAGACACGCGCAAGCACAGCGGGTACAGCTTGCGCTGGATTTCGGCACGCGAAGTCTGCGCATCTCCATCCGGGACGATGGTCGGGGATTTGTGCCAGATGACGTGAAAACCAGCTCCAACCATTTCGGATTGCTGGGAATGGGTGAACGTGCAAGAGAGATTGGCGCCAGGCTCCGAGTGCGCAGCACGCCCGAGCGCGGGACGACCGTGAGCGTAGTGGTGCCGTTCGGAACAGGTAGTCCCCCAAATGGGGAAGCCCCTCACTCTCTAAAGAGGTAGACCGAAGATTCCTCTTCCGGCGAATACAGATACCTCTCCGTTTCTGTGATTATCGGGTCTAACCGCTCGACCATCCAATCACGTTGCTCAAGGAGAGACTTTATGCCGACGATTACCACCAAAGACGGGGCCAAGACTTTTTACAAGGACTGGGGCACAGGTCAGCCGGTCGTGTTCAACCACGGCTGGCCGCTCAACGCGGACTCGTGGGATGAACAGCTCCACTTCTTCGCCTCGAACGGCTACCGAGCCGTTGCTCCCGATCGCCGTGGGCACGGTCGCTCTACGCAGACCTGGTACGGCAACGACATGGATACTTACGCCGATGACCTCGCCGCGCTCGTCAAGGAGCTCGACCTCAAGAACATGATCCTCATCGGACACTCGACCGGTGGCGGCGTCGTCGCCCGTTACATTGGACGACACGGAACCAGACGAGTGGCGAAGGCGGTGCTGGTGGATGCAGTAACGCCGGGCCTGGTGAAGAACGGCTTCCCCATCGCGGAGCTCGACAAGCTGCGCGCTGCGATCAAAGCTGACCGGCCCCAGTTCTGGAAGGATTTCGCCATTCCGTTCTACGGCGCCAACCGCCAGGGCGCCAAGGTGTCACAGGGAACCCTGGACGCATTCTGGCTGATGTGTATGGAGGCTGGCTTCCCCGCCGCGTACGATGGAATCAAAGCTTTCTCCGAGAGCGACTTCACCGAAGACCTCAAGAAATTCGATATCCCAACGCTCGTCATCCACGGCGACGACGACCAGATCGTGCCGATAAACATTGGTGGCCAGCTAGCTGCAAAGTTGATCAAGGGCGCCACGCTCAAGGTCTACAAGGGTGCGCCTCACGGCCTTCCGACCACGAACCAGGAGCAATTCAACGCGGATCTGCTGGCGTTCGCCAACCCGGACGCGAGAGCCGGAGAGTCAGCAACTCGGGCCCGACGCAGCGAGTCGCGTACGAGCGAGGTCGGCGCAACTGCCTGAACAACGACACCGGACCTGATTGACATCGGCGGAGCGTCTACCGTTACGCTCCGCCGATGAGCACGTTCACCAAACGAAGGGATTCCTGTGAAGATCATCGTTATCGGCGGCACTGGACTCATCGGCTCGAAAGTCGTGACGAAGTTGCGGGATGCCGGCCGTGAGGCAGTTGCAGCCTCACCAAGGTTGGGTGTCAATACCATCACCGGCCAGGGACTCGCGAAGGTGCTCACCGGAGCGTCGGTGGTTGTAGACCTCACCAACACTCCGTCCTTCGATGGTGACGCTGCGCTTGCGTTTTTTGAGAAGTCGACCCGCAACCTGATCGCTGCCGAGTCGGCAGCGGGCGTGCAACACCACGTTGCGCTCTCGGTGGTCGGGGCCGCGCGCCTTGCCGCGTACGGCTATATCCGCGCGAAGTTCGCCCAGGAAGAGCTGGTCAAAGGCGGCTCGATTCCATACTCGATTATCGAGGCCACACAGTTCTTCGAGACCGTTCAGCGGATCGCGGACGAAGCCATTGACGGGGGAACAGTCCGCGTGCCACCAGTGTTGGTTCAGCCAATCGCCGCCGATGACGTCGCTGGCGAGCTGTGCAAAGTCAGCGCGGGCCCACCGATCAACGGTACCATTGAAATCGCAGGCCCCGAAGTGTTCCATCTGGACGAACTGGTGCGACGCCGTTTGATCGCGCGCCACGGTTCGCGTAAAGTTGTCGCGGACGCCCAGGCTCTATTCTTGGGAGCTGAGGTGGACGACCGCTCACTTTTGCCCGGCGCTGGCGCGCACCTGGCCGAAACACGCTTCGACGATTGGCTCGCTCGTTCAGTCGAGAGAGGTTACGCGAGGCTGCGACCACCGGCCCCGAGCACAGGGGACGGGCCTAGTGCAGCAATGCTCGAGTGATCACCGGGGCCATCGAGACGGTCGTGCCAATCGTCGAGCCAAGCGCAAATGAAAACGTGCTGCCGACGCCAACTGTACTCTCTCACGCCACTACGCCGGCGCGCTGGCGAACTGGTGGCTCAACCAATCCTCGAAAGTTGTCTCGCCTAAAGCGTTGGCGTTGTGCGGCACGAGCGTCCGCTCCCCGAGCTCTCCGCCGAAGTAACGCGCCTCCGGATCTGCGATGACCTTACGCTTATCGTCGCGCGCAGCGAGGTATCGGCTGACGAGCTGGTCCAGGCGAAACTGCTCCGGGCCTGCTATCTCGACGATGCCGTTCACTGGTTTTCCGGCGGCGACGCGCGCGACGACAGTCGCGACATCTTCGGCCGCCATTGGCTGAATCAGTACAGGTGCGAGTCGCACCGTGTCGCCGATAGTAGGGCCGTCAGCGATTCCCTTGATGAACTCGAAGAATTGCGTCGCGTGTACGATCGAGTACGGAATCGATGACCCCTCGATCAGTTTTTCTTGCGCGACCTTCGCCCGCATGTAGCCGCTATCGGTGAGGCGGTCTGTGCCCACGACGGAGAGTGCGACGTGATGCTTCACGCCCGCGGTCGCCTCGGCCTTGAGGAGATTGGTAGTTGACGTCTGGAAGAAGTTGAGCACTGCCGCGTCCTCGAACGAGCGAGAGTCCGAGACATCAACGACCACGGCTGCGCCGTTCAGAGCTTCGGCTAATCCTTGTCCTGTGACGGTGTTGACTCCCGTGCGCGGGGATGCGGGGACCACGTCGTGGCCCTGATCACGCAGTTTGCGGACGACCTTTGAGCCGATCAGTCCGGTCCCGCCGATGATTACGATTTTCATAACGGTTCCTCCCAATTCGTGTTGCTCGCGTGAATTAGGAAGTAAGCACACTGCGCGGCTTAAGGTGAAGAGTGCGATATTCGACACTTCTCTGACCGTCGGTATCACATGAAACCAAGAGTCATCCTCACCGTGACGTCTCTGCTCTCGATCCTCCTGTTGTCGCTCCACATTGCGGAGGACATCGTACTGGGTTTTGCCGGAGGAGGGCTTGCGAATCTCGGCGGCATCGCGATCCTCGTCGTCTATCTTTGCGGGACGCTGCTGTTGAGCGACCGGCGATCGGGCCTCGTCATCGTTCTCCTGGGGTCGATCGTCGCCGCCGGCATCCCCGTCATCCATATGATGGGAGCTGGACTCGGCGTCAAAAGGTCCGCGGGAGCGTTCTTTTTCATCTGGACTCTGTACGCGCTCGGTGTACTCGGGATCTTTGGCGTCATCCTCTCAGTGCGCGCGCTTCGGAACGAGCTACGGCGTCTCGGCGGTTGACGGACGCTTCATGCCCGCGAGGCCCATGCGGTCCACCAGTGTTCGATAAGTCACCAGGTGGATCTTGCCTGACTGCACCAGCTCCGCGAGCTCCGGCGAGAGCAATGCGTGCAGCTCCGCATTCCGGTGCGCGACCACGCCGGCGTCCGGCGAATTCTGCGCCGACGCATTCATGTCGTAGATCGCTTCCATCTCCCGTGTACGCTCGGCGACGTGCACCTCGATCAGGCTCACGGTGTCGCGTGACGCACTAGCCAGATGCTCGAGCAGCGTCGACTTCTTCGAGTCGGGCGCGACGCCCCATATGGTGTAGTACGATTCGCCGAAATAGGTCGAGATCCCGAGTCCGTATTTTTTCGCAACGCGCTCCAGGACCTCTCGCAGCTGCGGAGTCGCCCACGCCATTCCCATGTGCGCGTCGACGAAAGTGATCTTGAGGCCAGAGTGAAGGGCACGCTCGATTTGTGCGCTCAGCTCTCGCTCGACTTCGCCCAGGTCGTAGTTGCTCGCCAGAAATGCGCGGGTCGACGGCAGAAAATAACCGACGCTGTCGACGAGCGACGGGACGCCGCCTTTGCCGAGCACAGGACCCCAGCGGTAACCGCGCCACTCGGAATTGAGCGCGAGATGTACGCCGACAGTGATCTGCGGATACTTCTTCAAGATCTCAACGGCTTCCTGGTACCATGGGCACACGAAGAGGACGGTGGCCGAGACCGGCATTCCGGTCTTCGCGACTTCCTCCAGGGCAAGGTTCACCGAGTGGTTCATCCCGATGTCGTCGAGTCGGAACAGGACCTCGGGGGCGTCGGCCCGCTGCGCGTGGACAGTCGCCGGCACAGCGGTCGCGATGGCAAGAAGGAATGTTGTAAGGATGCGATGAAGGCGTGTCATAGAACCCGTTAGCGTGAGAGAGCCCGACAAAATTTACTCCGCGGGCACCATTGTGGGCGCGACCGTCAGAGCGCTGACGTGCCTATATTGTCGAAGACGTTGACGCGAGCACTCACAGGAGGAGTAATGCCGCGAAAGATTGTCTACTGGGCCAGCACGTCGCTCGCTTGCCTGGCGCTGTTCGGCTCCTTGTCTTACCTCACCGGCAGCGCGGAGGTCGTCGCCGGATTTGCCAAAGCCGGTTATCCGCAACACCTCCGGATAGTTCTCGGTATTGCCAAGCCAATCGCGGCTATTGTGATGCTGTTGCCGGGATTCGCTTTGCTGAAGGAATGGGCCTACGCCGGCGTGACCTTCGCTTTGGTAATGGCGACCATCTCTTCCCACTTGTCCGAAGGCGGTGCGAAATGGATCCTGCCGCTAGTGCTCCTTGGTCTGGTGGCCGTCTCGTACTTCACCAGGCCTCCAGGCCGCCGTTTACGTTCGACGCCGCCGGAAACTCGTTTCACCGAAAGCGCCGACGCGCGCGCTATCTAGTTCATGAAATATCAATCATTTGCTCACGCTCGGGCGCGTTATCGGTTTTGGAAAACGCCCTCGAGAGCTGCATCGACGCTCTTTTGAGTGTCCTTGTCTATTTTGGGCGACGGCACCCCAGTCAGTGCTTGGTGCACGATCGAAGGAAACAACGGCTTGGACCAGTACTCCGTGTGAGCGTTCCAGGGTTGCCAGCTGGCTTTGTTCACGATGTTTTGAACCCGACCTTTCGCTCCTGAAGCGGGGAGATCGTAGTACTCGAGCTTGCCGCTAACCCAATCTGACGGGGACCAGATATTAACCCAGGAGAGGCGACGCTTTTTTGGATCATCAATTAACGGCTGCACAGCGGCAGCGAGAGCTTCCCGCACGTCAAATTTTTCGCTGGAAGTCTGGGTTCGGAAAATGAAAGCTGTTTTGTCCAAAGGAGATCCGAAGGTCAGGAGAAGCTTCGTTCTTTCCAGGACGGTGTATGCGCTACCGTGACTCTTTGCGTCCCAACCAGATGCATGCTCATCGCGGTTTAGCGCGTCATTAATCGTGTCGTACGCCAACACGGAACCAAGCGAATGGCCCACGAGGAAGACCCGGTTGTACGCGCGCTCGCTCCGATTAACCTTGCCGGCTGTATAGATAAACTTGGCGACCTCCCGCGCTCGGTCTTGAATCGCGTGCCGAATCTCCTCGAACTTGCTGACTTTGAATGGTGAGAGATATGCGGCAACGTCACCGACGAACTCTATCAGAAAGCCCTGAACGAAACGTCGGAGTATCAGGAACTCCAGGAAGAATGCAGCCAGGAGGCCTATCAACATCAACGGATGCAAACGCGGATCAGCAATCACAACGGTGATCCACCATCTGTACATCAGAACGCCAACGAAGGTCATCAAGGCGGCGCTTGCGAGAATGACCGCCACTACACTCAACACCATTGCCCGCCGTTTCCACATTGCCGGCGGCACCGTACCCACTTCTGAGTCGATCCTCGCCCGAGCAAAACGGGCGGCCACGATGATGACTCCGCCAAAGAACAGCACGCACACAGCAATGGCAAATGAAATTGCAATCGTCGCCGCGAGCTCCGCGTTGCCTGTTCCTCTAATGATGTCAACTGCCTTGAGCAGGGGGGCAAGAGCGAGCGTTGTAAACGCCACGGACACCAGGAGCAGAATCCATGAAGCGACGCCGAGCTGGAAAATTCCGTGTGCCGGGATTTCAAATTGAGTTTCTCGACAGAAAATCCGACGGTCAAATACGCCTCGGTGGTACGCGAAACCGAGGCCGCGGTGTGCAGCGTCAAGGAGAAAAGACAGTGTTTCTTTTAGTGTCACCCGTCCTTCGGTGAGTGGTGCCCAGTACGCCTCGTAAAAATGGGCTTCGACGATCTCCCCGCTCGGCTTCCGGAGAAACATTTCGGCGCGCCCCAGGAACTTTGTCTCGTTCGGGTGGAGCGAGACTGTGATAGCGCGATCGAGCCAGGTGCCACAGGTCTGAGCCGTGTCCCTTACGGCCCGGGCCACGGAATCGAGCGTTTCGAATTGAACTTGCTGTCCCATTCCATGGCAAAGGAGGATGGCCACTCTTTCGCGCTCGGCTTCGTCCGCGGGCGGTGCCATCATCCGATACCGGCGAAGTCCTTGACGTTATTGTCTTCCCTGCACTCCGGCACTTGGTTCTTGTAATCGGCGGTGACTTCGAGCGATGCGTCCGGATTGAACACCCAGTAAGGCAGCGAGAATACAACGTTCGCGCTCGCACCTGGACCGAGGGGCGGGTTCGGCGCAATTGCGTTTTGGGGAACTCCCGGTGAAATAAATGTCGACGGGTCAATCACCCGGGCTAGCGACGCCGCTGCCGGTCCGGCACCGATGTTCCTAATCACCGCTTCGATCCTCGTACTGTGTGTCGCCTGCACGAAGGTCGGGGGCAGAATGCTTTCAACGATCAAATCCGGGAGATCGCAGCCAGCGCGTCCAACTCGGCGACCAGCGACGCGTTCGAGTTCGAGTGCCACCACCGGCTGTCCGGCTTTCGAGGACGCGGTATAGACTCCCACCACGTCCAGCTCGCTCGGGGACTGGATTACCGCGAACCCCTTGAGAAAGGGCAACCTCATTTGCGATCGACGAAACATGTCGGTGCAGTCGATCTCGGCCGCCTGATCGGGGGCGAGCGCGCTTGCCCAAAACGGAGTGATCGGACCCGGAGCTTCAGCCGCCCGTGTCAGCGCGAGCTTTTGCCGGAATCGAACTGTATCGGGACCCGGATTGTGGATGTTGATTGCGGTGTAGTACGCCCCCTGCGCGAGCGCGGGTCGATCTGGTACGCCGCAAATTATCTTGGTGGCGTATTCGAACCCGACAGGTGCTTGGGCAGTAGCGGAGACCGGTGGTAGGAAAAAGGCGAAGGCGACTAGGGCGATAGCTGTACGCATAGATCCTCCGTTTCACTCGGGGCTACACGCTAGAGCGCCTCTTTCCAGAAAAAAAGGGCAGAATCATGTCTCGAGATGTCATTTTCTTATCACGATGCGGGTCCGGTGAGTGATCAGTTAATTAAGCCTTCTTTACCGGGTAGCAGGCTTCGTCATGCCTGGCAGCAAACGCAAAAAGCGAGCGGCGTTGTTGTAGAAGATGTCCCGCTTCTGGGACGGCGTGAGAAAATCCGCGGTTTGCACCGCCTCGATGGCGATGCGGAGCCCCTCAGGCCACAGCATTTCGTCGGACCCGAACATCACTCGCTTTTCGAACCCCGCCTCTACCAGCCGCTCCAGATAGCGGTGAAACTCCTTGCGCGGTAGCACCCAGCTGATGACGCCGACGTCGACGTACACCTGCGGGTGAGCGTAGAGCAGCGCGATCATCGGGTCGATGAACGGCCATCCAGCGTGCATCACATAAAGCCGGAGCTTGGGATGGCGGACGAGAGTCTCCTCGAGCAGGAGCGGATTACTGAGCGACGCCCGATAACGCGGAGATCCAACGTACGGTGCTCCCGGTGGTCCGGGCCCCACGTGGACGCCGACGGGAAGATCCAACTTCTCGGCCAGCGCATAGTACGCCTCAGGGATCGAGTCCGCGGGGCCAAGCCCTGCGTATTGAAACATGAGCTCGCCGAGAACCTGAATAGTGCCATTCGCCGCCCAGGCGCGAATCGAGTCAAGTGGGCGTGGAACCGTGAAAGGTTCGCGGAGTCCGGTGGATCGAATCCTGGAAAGGTCACGTCGCCCGTACACACACGCTGAGGCGGCGGCCCGAACCAATCGGCAGGCAAAGCGTGAAGGTGCACGTCGATGATCGGAGGCGGCTGGACTTGTGTCGGCTGGGCGACGGCGGTCAGCGCATTCACCGCAATTGCAGTCGTGACTATTACTCCGCGTCTACGCATGCCATCTCCGATGTACGATCATCTCAGACTTCATCACGGAAGTAGTTGACCTACCCGCTGCTCTGGTCTCTGCACGACCGCCGTCGGGCCGAATGTGACACTGGTAATACGTCCCCCCGGGCCTACCGCCCAGCATACGCGGCGCGAGGTGCAGTCGACGGCCCAGTAAGCCGAGGCACTGAGGTTGGTCCAGGTGCGGCCGTCGTTTCGCGTCCAGTCCAGTCCGCTCGGCCCCGCCGCCACGACCGTGCTCGCCATTCCAGGTATCACCGCGGCGCCATAGACTGCACCGCTGAACGTTGGACGGCTCACGGGCACCCATGTTGCGCCGCCATCGTTCGTCACCGCCGCGACGCTGTCGCTGCGGTCGTCAGCCTTGAGTAGGCGGCCACCGAGTGCCATCCCGTGCTGCTCGTCGTGGAACGCTAGCGTCGCAACCCCGCTCGCTTCGCCAGTCACGATCGGAGTTTTCACGGCGATCCAGTGGTCGCCGCGATCGTCGGTGGCATAGACCCGCGCATGGGGCTCGGTTCCGAACCATGCGCGTGCGTGACCGCGCACAATGAGACAGGTGCCGCCCGCCGCGGGCGACCCTTCTCCGGACAGGGCCTGCGGCATCCCATCCCCGCCGATAGCGCTCCAGTTCTCGCCGTCGTCGGTGCGGATTACCATCATCTTGCCGCGCACAGCGTCGCTCACCGCAATCCCGTGCGTCGCGTCCCAGAAGTCGAAGCAGTCGTAGAAAGCCGCCGAGTCGCGGTTGATGAACTGGAATTGCCAACTTCGCCCGGCGTCGGTGGTCTTGTAGATGCGCGACTGTTCGCCGGGACCTGCGGCCAGCAAGTACGCCGTTGTCGCGCTCGCCGCGTGGACGTCACGGAACTCGAGCGCCGAATCGGCGCCCGTCATTGCGCCCGCGACCCAGGTGCGACCGCTGTCAACGGTCCTGACCCAGGTTGCGTGGTGCCCCGAGACCCACACCACGCTGTCGTCGACCGTGCTCACTGCCTGCAGCAGCGCCGTCGTGTGGCTTTGCTCCTCGGTGACGATGCCGACGAGGCCGGGACGCGTATGAGTCTCCGGCCGGCTCACGCGGACGCAGCCCACGAGCACCAGCAACGGGAACAAAACCCGTTTCATCAGCGCAACTCCGTCGAGGTGGTGACTAACATCGCCGCACGACTAAGCAGGAACGTAGGTCAACCGGATCACATCGTTGGCAATCCGATCATGAGTCACAAGGCGGAGCCGCGGCCGGCGTCCGGCGAAATATGGCTTGCCGTGACCAAGCACGACGGGGTGCAGGTAGATTCGGTACTCATCGATCAGGCCAAGTTCGGTAAGGCTTCGAGCCAAGTCCGGGCCGGCAACTTCGATTTCCCCGTCGCGCTCGGCCTTCAGATCGCGGATCGCGCTCTCGAGATCATTCTCAACAAGCGTGGCGTTCGGGCCGACGAACTTCAACGAGCGCGAGACTACCCATTTCGGCTGGGTTCGCCATGCCGAGGCGAAGGCATGTTCGTCCGCATTCCATTCAGGATGATCGTCGTCCCAGTAACGCATGATCTCATACATTTTGCGACCGTACACACTGCCCGCCAGTCCCTGAGCCTCCTCGATGAAATGGCGGAAGAGCGTGGGGCCTGGCGCAAACGCCATATGATCGACGTAGCCGTCCAGGGACTGGTTCATTCCGAACACGAGCTTAGCCATACCTCTTCCCTTTCTCACGTGGCCCATCCCACGATGTCTGTTTTAGCTGCAAGTACTTTACAACCATTGCGGCGAAAGCCGCATCAGATAATATCGTAGAACCGTTAATCGAGGATAGTTCTTAATGCGTCGTTCGTTTTTAGTTGTGATTCCAGCCGCCGTTCTCCTGCTTGCCACTGGGAGCAAGCCGACCCGCGAGGCAGCCGTTGCACCCGATGATCTCGATGATTTCATCCTGTCGCAGATGGCGCTCCGGCACGTCGCCGGATTGTCGATTGCCATCATTGACGGGGGGCGAATCGTCACCGCACGAGCGTACGGCGTAATCGATTCCGCCGGTGGCGCGCGAGTCGATACCACAACGCTCTTTCAGGCTGGATCCGTCAGCAAATCCGTCGCGGCGCTCGGCGTGCTGCGTCTCGTCGAGCAGAAGAAGCTGAGTCTCGATACCGACGTCAACGCGACTCTGCGAACCTGGAAGCTGCCGCCGAGCGAGTTCACAGCGACGAAGCCTGTGACTTTGCGCGGCTTGCTCTCACACACCGCGGGGACTACCGTGCACGGCTTCGGCGGATACGCGACCACGAGCGCGGTTCCGACACTGGTGGAAGTGCTCAATGGAACACCGCCGGCGAACAGCCCGCCGATCCGTAGCGAAGCGATTCCTGGCGCGCGCTGGAATTATTCGGGTGGTGGTTACACGATCATGCAGCAGATGGTTCTCGACGTGACCGGGCAGAGATTCCCCGATTTCATGCGGAAGAGTGTGCTCGAGCCCATCGGAATGGCACGAAGCAGCTACGAGCAGCCGCTTCCGCCCGTCATGGCTGCGAAGACGGCGGGCGGCCACTACTCGGACAGATCGCTCGTGCCAGGGCGTTGGCACATCTATCCCGAGATGGCGGCGGCCGGGCTCTGGACGACGCCGAGCGACCTGGCGCGGTTCGCGATCGAGGTGCAGCGCGCGTACACGGGGAAATCCGCGAAGGTCATTTCGCCCGCGATGGCTCTGCAGATGCTCACCGACGAGAAGGATGGCGACGGCCTCGGCCTCTTCCTGCTCGACACCGGTCGCGCGCTTCGATTCAATCACAATGGGCGCGACGACGGTTTCGACACGGAGATGACGGCGACGGCGAATACGGGCCAGGGTGTCGTGATTATGATCAACGCGAACGACAATTCACGGATGGTTTCTCGCATCCGGAATCTCGTGGCGAAACAGTACCACTGGCCGAATGCGTCCGCCTACATTGCGCCGGCAGCTGCATCGTTGCCGCCGGCGGTCGCCGCGCTGATCGCCGGCCGCTACGAATTTGCGAACAATCAGATGATCGCGTTCGTGGCCCGCAATGGACGTCTATCGGAGCTCGTGGACAGCCTGCCGGACGAGGATTTCATTCTCGTCGATGCCGACCACATGGTTTCGGCGGAGCGAAATGTTCGTTATGCGGTCGTGCGCGACGCATCGGGCGCGGTTACCGGACTGTCGTTGATCCAGGGCGCGACGTCGCGTCCTGTTCCGCGGATCGGGCCGCTGTTCGCAGACGTTGTACCAGGAAACGACGATGACCCTGCCGTGGACGCACGAGTGGATAGCGCGCTGCGGGCCCTCAGTGCAGGAGGAGTAGCGATCTCCTCCAGCCCGGTCATAACGACTGGAGCGCGACACGATTTCACCAATCCCTGGCGGCCCGCCGCAGGTCTGAGGTCACTGCAATTTGTCGCGGCGCAGAACGTCGAAGGACGGAACATCGAGCGCCACGGATTCAAGGTGGCTCGCGTCATCTATTACAGAATGATCACGGACAAAGGAACGAAGCTGCTGCTCGTGCATCTTACATCGGACGGTTTGATCACCGATGTGGATGTGGTCGACGGGTAACGCCAGAGTTCGGCTGCAAGAGACTCAATGGCATTGCCACTTCTGGCCCCCCTTGCATACGGCGAGCGCTTGCGTTAAATACTGAACCATATGGTTCAGTATGGGATGACCCGGCTCGATACTTCGTTCGCCGCGCTCTCGGACGCCACGCGACGGGGCATTCTGGAGCAGCTCGCACGAGACGACGCTTCGATCACGGACCTTGCCGAGCAGTTCCACATGACGCTCACGGGCATGAAGAAGCACGTCGGCGTTCTGGAACAGGTGGGGCTCGTCACCACGAAGAAGGTCGGCCGCGTGCGGACGTGCCAGCTGGGCCCGCGCCGGCTGGAGGAAGAGACGGCATGGCTCGAGCGGTACCGCCGGCTCTGGGACGAACGCTTCGACGAATTGGAGAAGGTTGTCAAGGAACTCAAACGAAAGGAGGCGAGCAATGAACGCAAGAATCGGAAGTGAGCCCGGCGCGGTGAAGAATCGCACCACGGTGGAACGGACGTCGGATCGCGAGGTCGTTGTCACGCGGACCATCAACGGCCCGGCGCGCCTCGTGTTCGAGGCATTTACCAGGGCCGACCTGTTCAAGCGTTGGTGGGTGCCCAAGTCGATGGGAATGACCCTGCTGTCCTGCGAAATGGATGCGCGTGTCGGAGGCACGTACCGCTTGGTATTCGACCATGCCCCCGAGCCTTTCGCGTTTTTCGGCACGTACGTCGAAGTGAAGCCGTATTCGCGCCTCGGGTGGACCAATGAGGAAGGTGGCGAGGGCGGTCCTGTCACCACGGTGACCTTCGAGGAAAAGGGCGGCAAGACGCTGGTGGTCCTGACCGAGAGCCATCCGTCGAAGGAAGCGCTCGACGCTGCCGGCACCGGAGCAGTCGATGCAATGGGCGAGACGTTCGATCAGCTGGACGAGCTTCTCGTCGCACTGGGTGAGAGCTCGGGACAGTAACAGAGATGTGGAAGGTGGGCGAATGTCCGAACAGGTCGGAGAGGAGCGCGGAGTCTGCAATCCTCGATCATCTGGGATGTATGTGACTTCCTAACACCCCAAGAAGCTGCGGGCGAGTCAAATAAAAGCG
>JBOHTC010000212.1:0-10520 GCA_050733495.1 Gemmatimonadaceae bacterium
TTCTGCTCGGGGTCGAGAACCTCGAGGAGCGCTGCCGCCGGATCGCCACGAAAGTCCTGACCGAGCTTGTCGACTTCGTCGAGAAGAATCACTGGATTCACGACTTCCGCGCGCCTCATCGCCTGGATGATTCGTCCTGGCATCGACCCGATATACGTGCGCCGGTGCCCGCGTATCTCAGCCTCGTCGCGAACGCCGCCGAGCGCCATTCGGACGAACCTCCTGCCCAGTGCGCGCGCGATCGATCGTCCGAGAGAAGTCTTCCCGACCCCCGGCGGTCCGACAAGGCAAAGGATTTGGCCCTCGAGGCGTCCAACGAGCGAAAGCACCGCTATGAAGTCGAGGATGCGATCCTTCACCTCGTCCAGCCCGTAATGGTCGGCGTCCAGAATCGTTCTCGCATGCGCGACGTCGAGAACTTCGTCGGTACGCTCGGTCCAGGGGATCGCGACTATCCAGTCGATGAAGTTGCGCGCCACCGTGAATTCGGGCGACATCGGCGGCATGCGTCGCAGCTTTCTGAGCTCGCGAAGCGTTCTCTCCTCAACCAGCGCCGGCAGCGACTTTTTCTTTACCTGTGCCTCGAGCTCGGCGAAGTCATCGCCGTCCTCTTCACCGAGCTCACGATGGATGACGCGAAGCTGCTCCTGTAGATAGAACTCCCGCTGGTTCTGGAACATCGCCCCGCGCACGTCGTCGTCGATCTTTCGCTCGAGGCGCAGAAGCTCTATCTCGCCAGACAGGAGCTCACCGAGCATCTCGAGCAGATTTCGCAGAGTGTTGGCTTCCAGCAGCGACTGGCGCAGCTCGAATCGCACGGCGATATGCGCCGCGACGCCGAAAGCCTGACGCTCGGGCGAATTGGCGCTCTGAATGATCGTCACGATCTCCGGAGGGATACGGCGGTGGAGGCTGACGTATTCCTCGAAGGAATTCATCACGCGTCTGCTGAGCGCCTCCGTTTCCGGGTCCTCTGCTCCCGCGCCATCGAAAGGAAATGGAGCAGCGGCTGCTCTGAGCACGCCGCCAGCCGGGATGTAGCGGGTAACGCGCGCACGCGCGACGCCCTCGACCAACACCCGCGTGGTTCCCGTCGGAAGACGCGACACCTGCACGACTCGCCCGATGACCCCGGTGCGATGTAGATCGGCGGCAGCCGGCTCCTGCTTCTCTCCGTCGCGCTGCGCGACGAGCAGGATGATCTTGTCTTCGGCCAGCGCAGCCTCGATGGCGGCTAGCGACGCGGGGCGCCCTACGAGGAGCGGAATGACTACATAGGGGAAAATGACAACATCCCGAAGAGGAAGGACCGGAATCCGGTCCGACGTCGGGATGTTCTCGTTGTCGCGCTGAAAGATTTGCGGCAGGGCTCTACGCTTCCTTCTTTCTCCGCATCGGCGAGATCTCGAGCAGTGGCTGCGTGCCGTTCGTGATGCACGACTCGGTGACCTTCACCTCAACCACGTCATCTCTGCCCGGAAGATCGAACATCACTTCCATGAGAACTTCTTCGAGGATCGCGCGAAGCCCGCGCGCGCCCGTGCCACGCTTGAGAGCCTTTGTAGCTATCGCGGTGAGCGCTCCTTCGTCGAACGTGATCTTCACGTCTTCGAGTCCGAACAGCTTGGCGTACTGCTTAGTGAGCGCGTTCTTCGGCTCCTTGAGGATGCGCACCAGAGCATCTTCGTCCAGCCCTTCGAGGGCAACGGTCACCGGGAGCCTTCCCACGAGCTCGGGAATCAGGCCGTAACGCAGAAGATCGTCCGGCTCTACTTCACTGAACATCTTCGTCTGCGCGAGCTTCTTGTCGCGCGCAGCGGTGCCGTTGAATCCGATCTGTCTGCGACCGGTGCGAGCCTCGATGATTTTCTCGAGTCCGTCGAAGGCGCCACCGCAGATGAAGAGGATGTCCTTCGTATTGAGCTGGATGTATTCCTGCTGCGGATGCTTCCGACCGCCCTGGGGCGGCACTGATGCTACGGTCCCTTCAATGATCTTGAGAAGTGCTTGCTGGACTCCCTCTCCCGAGACGTCGCGGGTTATGCTCGGATTCTCCGACTTGCGCGCAATCTTGTCGATCTCGTCGATGTAAACGATTCCGCGCTCGCACTCCGCGACGTTGAAGTCGCCAGCCTGGAGCAGCCGCACCAGAATGTTCTCGACATCCTCGCCAACGTATCCAGCTTCGGTGAGAGTCGTTGCGTCAGCTATGGTGAAGGGAACGTCGAGGATCCGCGCGAGCGTACGCGCCAAAAGGGTCTTGCCGACGCCGGTGGGTCCGATGAGAAGGATGTTCGACTTGTCGAGCTCTACTTCGTCGTCTTTGAGCGACGTGGAATTGATGCGCTTGTAGTGATTGTAGACCGATACGGCGAGCGCTTTCTTGGCCTGTTCCTGCCCGATCACGTACTGGTCGAGCACATCCTTGATTTCCTGCGGCGATGGTACCTGGGTTATCGCCTCAGCAACCTCGCGCTCCTCGTCCTCTGCCAGAATCTCGTTGCAGAGAGCAATGCACTCGTTGCAGATGTAAACGGACGGTCCGGATATGAACTTCCGGACAGAATCTTTTGACTTTCCGCAGAAGGAGCAACGAAGATGTTTCTCTTGGGACATGGCTCAGCGGGGAACGAGTGATACGGCCGCGAAAATTCAGCGTCGGGGCCTACCTAAAGATACCTAACAGCCGCGACGAAAACGGTCAAGCAATGAATCCGGGGAGAGACTTGTGAAGAAATTCACAAGTAACAATGCCCCGGAAATCAGGCCTTTTTGAGCGTTTCCTCCATCTCGCCGCGATACGAGATCACGTTGTCGATCATGCCGTATTCCTTCGCTTCCTCCGCCGACATGAAACGATCCCGATCCGTGTCGCGCTCGATGCGCTCTACCGGCTGTCCGGTATGCTTTGCCATCAGCTTGTTCATCGCCGAGCGCAGATGAAGGATCTCCTTCGCCTGGATCTCGATGTCCGATGCTGTCCCGCCGCCGCCGCCCTGCGAGGGCTGGTGGATCATGATCCGGGAGTGGGGAAGCGCTGATCTCTTGCCCGGGCGCCCCGCCGCAAGCAGAAACGCGCCCATGCTCGCCGCCAGACCCATGCAGTTCGTGTTCACCGGTGACTTCAGGAACTGCATCGTATCATAGATCGCCAGTCCGGCCGATACGCTGCCGCCCGGCGAGTTGATGTAGATGTGGATGTCACGCTCGGGATTATCGGACTCGAGGAACAGAAGCTGCGCGATCACGATGTTGGCGACATCGTCGTTGATCGGCGTTCCAAGAAAAATGATCCGGTCCATGAGCAGACGCGAGAAAACATCGTAGGTGCGCTCGCCACGGCTCGAGCGCTCGATGACGTACGGCGTGTAGATCGTCGGCATTGGTTCTTCTTCTTCCCTTTTAGGCATTGGTCAGAACGTCGTTTCGGTCCAACAACCACTTTAAGACTTTATCCTCGGTGATGCTCCGCTCCATTTCCTTGAGCCGGCCGCTTTTTTCCAGCTGCGCATAAATCTGTCCCGGGTTCGCACCGCGCTTCTCGGCCTGCTCGGCAATGCGGTCGTCCAGGTCCTTCTCCGTCGCGGTCAGACCCTCTTTTTCGGCGATCGTTTCGATCACCAGGTCGCGTCGGATCTGACGTTCGGCCATCGAGCGGAACTCCCCGGCAAATTGCTCGCGCTGCTCGGCCGGTATCTTGTACGCCTCCGCGTAATTCTCCACGAACTGCTGCACCCAGCTCCGGGGAACGTCGAACGCATTTGCCGAGACGATCTGGTCGACGAGCTGCTGCCTGACACCAGCTTCTATCTCGTGCCCGGCGTGGCGCTCGAGGTCTGACCTAACCGTCTGCTTCAACGCGTCGAGCGACTCGAAATCACCGACTTCCCTCGCGAAGGCGTCGTCAAGCGGCGGTGCCGATTTCCGCTTCACCTCATTGAGGGTTATCCGGACGGTCTTTGTCTGACCGCGCTGCGTCTCATCGGGAAAATCTTCGGGCCATTTCACTGGTCGCTCGACAGTCTCTCCGGGTGCCGCGCTCATGATGAGCTCCTCAATACCCGGAATCGCCTGCCCGGCCCCGAGCACTATAGGATAGCTCTTGCCTTCGCCGGTCTCACTGTCCGTGGAGGAGGTCGCGATCTGAACGTTGACCATGTCTCCCGGCAGTGGCTTCTCGCTTACCGGAGTCCAGGTCGCCTTTTCATCGCGGATCTGCTCGAGCTGCTCGTTCAGCTGCTGCTCGGTGACGTTTAGTGCGGGGCGCTCGATCCGGAACCCGTTGGTGCGCGCGAGTTCGATTGTCGGCCTGAGCTCCAGATGCAGCTCAAAAGTGAGGGGCTTTCCCTCCTCGAACTTGAGATCGTGCACGTGCGGCTGTGCCGCGACCTTGATGCTCTCCCTTTCGACGAACTCTTCGTAAGCCTCGCGAACGAGCGACTCCAACGCCTCCTGCCTGATCGCATCACCGAACTTTTTCCGCACGACTGTTGCGGGCGCCTTACCGGGGCGGAATCCGGGGAGCCGAACTGTCGACGCGTAGCGCCGAGCAGCTTTGTCCTCTGCATCCTTCACCGTTTCGACCGGGACCGAAACCTGTATGTGCCGCTCGACCCCTTCCGATGCGCGAGGCGTGAACTCGATTTTCATGTCCGGAATATAACAGAGGTGTGAAGTGCTGCGCGGCACCGCACTTGCCTTTGATAGGCGAGACAAATCAATCGACAACCAGGCATTGTATTTGGAGGCGATTATGGAGCTCGACACACTGAAGGATCTTTACATCGACGAAATCAAAGACCTCTACAGCGCGGAGAAGCAACTCGTCAAGGCGTTGCCGAAAATGGCGAAGGCCGCGAACACGCCCGAGCTGCAGCAGGCTTTTAGAACGCACCTGAAGCAGACCGCCGAACACGCGGCTCGGCTGGAACGGATCTGTCAGGAGTTAGGGGTGAGTCCTCGCGGCAAGAAATGTGTTGGCATGGAGGGCCTCATCGAGGAGGGCAGCGAGCTGATTCAGGAAGGCCCCGAGCCGGAAGTGCTGGACGCCGGGTTGATTTCCAAGGCCCAGCACGTCGAGCACTATGAAATGGCTGGTTATGGAACGGTCCGAACCTACGCACGTCAGCTAGGGTTCGATAATCAGGCGGATCTGCTCCAGCAGACGCTCGATGAGGAGGGCGAGACCGACCATCTCCTCACCCATCTGGCCGAGTCGGGCATAAACCTCGAAGCGGAAGTCTGACACCAAGACTATCAGCCTACGAGTGCCGGCCCGAGACGCCGGGGTACACGCAGAATGCTACGGTATTGCGGAGAACAGTGTTCTTCCAAGGAGCCAGTCGGTACCAACCTAATGTGCAATCTGTGTCAGGAAATTCGCAAGGTATCCTTTCCAGATCGCAGGCAACGAATGCGTACCGTGTCCCCGGGTCTGGTCGGTGATCGGGAGCAGCACGTATCTCCCGCGAGGCACTCTCCTGATCAGACCTTCCATCAAGTCCAGCTCCGGCGGGTTCACCTGGTCATCGGCGGAATTGATGGCAAGGACCGGAGCGCGAATTTTTTCGAGATCCCGCGACGGATCGTAGTCCGCCGATGCCTCGAACTGATACATGAAGTCGTTCGCGTCGATACTCGTCATGTGTGCGCGCGCCCAACGGTCTACGTACGCATCCGCGCTATCCCGAGTCGGAGCAATTTTCTGAAGATGTCGTGGACTACTGGTCATCATGAACAGCATCTCGAGTGCTCCGAGCAGTCCGTGTGGCGCAGTGGTATAATCGCCGCCGCGCCACTCCGGATCAGATCGAATCGACATACTAACCAGATGCCGCATCATGCGATTTCGCCCGGCTATCTGAGTCGGCACGCTCGCGAGCGGAACTGCGCCGTCCATGAAATCGGGATACCGCTCCGCCCACATCCACGTTTGCATTCCGCCCATCGACGTTCCCATCAGCAGCAGCAGATGATTCACGCCGAGCCGCTCGGTTAGCAGCCGATACTGGGCCGTCACCATATCCGCATAACCGTAATGCGGGAAGCGTGCATGGAGCCCGTCGCTCGGCTTGCTCGATCCTCCGGTTCCGATTCCGTCAGGGAGAATGATGTAGTGCATCGCGGAATCGAGGAGTTCTCCGGACCCGAAAAGCTGGCCCGCAAACGCATCGGTCAGAAATCCGCGGCCATTCCCCGTGGTGCCATGAAGTACGAGAACCGCGTTGGTGACAATGCCGCGCGCATCTTTCCGGGGGGAACCCAGAGTCGTGTAGTGTATTCTGAGCTCCGGGAGCGTCGCGCCATCGGAGAAGCGAAAGGAGCGAATGACGAAGTCACCCTGAACCCCAGTTGTCGCCCACGCGGGAGGCTGTTCGGACGGTCTTGCCTGCTTCGAAGCCTGGCCGTGAAGGGAGCTGGCGCTTAGCGCGATCGCCACCAGAGTCCGCGCGAGCGTAGCGCTGGTCACGCGCCGAACATTTTGCTGTTCACATCCAGGCGCGCCTCTATGCGCCATTGGATTGCTACGACCCTCGGCGACCTGACTTCATCGACGTAGCGGGGGGCTTTCCGGCGCGCACTGGTGGGTTCGGCGCCTGCTGCTGTTGCGGCTTCGTGTTATCGGGAACGCTGTGCGGCTGCGAGTCCTTCTTCTTTTTCGAAAAATCCGGTATTTCGTTCTTTCGCTTCACGAGTATCTCCGTTGCAATCGAGCCCTGGAACCGACCTTCGCGGGTTTCTCCCAAGCGGGATTCTACTTGCGACTCGCGCCCGCTCCAGCATGCGAAAGGGGGGACTCGAACCCCCACGGATTGCTCCACTGGATCCTAAATCCAGCGCGTCTACCAATTCCGCCACTTCCGCGTCGCGCTTCTAAGATAGTGATCTAGCGGAGACGCATCAAAGCGGTCCGAACCGATTGCACAAAAAACCCCGCCGTTCAGGCGGGGTTTTTTGTCAACGCGTTACGTGGAGCTAAGCTCGCGGTGCCCGACTCACTTCTCGATCTGAAGGTTCACGATCCGCGGATCGTGTTTCGAATCCGCCAGAGAGAACACCTTGAGGCTGATGTAGTCGCCGCTCTTCAGGCGCGAAAGCGCTGCCTGCAGGTCAGATGGCGAGTTGATCGCGCGTGCCGGTGCCGGATAGAGAACCCCGGTGATTACATCATTCCTGAAAAGCTTGTCCTCGGCAGGACCACCGGGTACGACATCCGTGACCATCACACCGCGCACCGGCGCTGGCATTCTCGCCTGCGCCGCGATCTCGGAACTCACCGGCGCAACCGATATTCCGAGCGCCGGGTGAACTGTGCCTCGTGCTGCCGGCTCGGTCCGCGTAGCCGAGCTGGCGACCTGCTGGTCTGTCTGCGCTTCCATGAGAGTCACGTGGAAGTCCTTTCTCTGGCCGTAGCGCATTGCTTCGACGTCGATGGTCTCGCCCGGATTGTGATTGCGCACGATCCTTTGGAGTGTGCTCACGCGATCGACTGGCTGCCCGTCAGCCGTGATAATGACATCGCCCGGCTGGAGACCTGCTCTCTTCGCCGGAGTATCGTCGCTCGGGAAGCTACGAACCAGCACGCCACGGATATCTTTGACTCCCGCGACAGCAGCGTCTTCAGGACTCACGTCGTCGATCTGGATCCCAAGTGCAGGAACCCGGACGCGGCCATGCGCGATGATCTCGTCCATGACGCGCTTTGCGAGCGTGATCGGTATTGCGAAGCCATAGCCGGCGTTGTAACCCGTCGGGCTCGCTATCGCGCTGTTGATGCCTATCACTTCTCCGCGCGAGTTAACCAGCGGACCGCCCGAGTTGCCGGGGTTGATCGCCGCGTCGGTCTGAATCAGGTCGCTGATGGCATACTGATTCGTGTTGTTCGGGTTCATCAGGTCAGGGAGTGCTCTTCCAGTCGCACTGATGATTCCGGCGGTAACGGTGTTCTCGAGACCAAGCGGATTGCCAATCGCGAGAACCCACTCTCCAATACGAGAAGTGGCGTCGTTTCCCAGCGCTACGGTGGGGAAGTTGTTGCCGTCGATCTTGATTACGGCGACGTCGGTGGTGCGATCGTGACCCACGACCTTTGCGGTGAAGACGCGGTGATCTTTCATTCTCACGGTCACCTTGTCAGCGATCGTCTCGCGATCGGAGTTCGTGACGACGTGATTGTTCGTGAGGATGTAGCCGTTCGGGCTGACAATGAACCCGGAGCCCTGTCCGCGCATGGGCGCCGACCGCTGCGGAATGTCGAACTGACGAAAGAAATCTTCCATGCCCGGGGGTACACCGGGGGGAAGCTGGCCGCCACCGCGCTGAGACGTTCCGGTGGACCGAGCGGCACTGAACACCTCGATCGATACGACTGCCGGCGTGACGTTGTTGGCAATGGCGACGAATGCGTTGCTCGCATCGGCGATCGGTTGGATCTGTGCCGCGCTGGGCCGCGTCTGCGCGAACCCGAGCTTCGTCCAGTTCATTCCGGAAGCGACGATGAGACCGCCAACGAAAGCGGTACTTGCGGCTACGACGAGCCGCGCTCTTTGCGTGATGAGTGACATGCGACTATGTGGCTAGAGGGTGTAACTATGAGACACCCAGGGGTGTCTACAGGTTTCACGCCAGCTTGTCTGCGACTGAAAAATCGCGGCGGCGCGATTCCGAGAACTATCTAGTAATACGCCAGAAGGACCGCGATTGCTCCATCGATGTCGAAGAAATTTTCGCATCAGTTTTGGAAATAAGGAAGCCGAGGCTCGGCTGAGATCCGCGCTGACGACGCGATCCGACATGGCTCCGCAACCTCCTCTGCCGGCACCGCTGGTCCAGAAGCCGCCTTAGCGAAGGCGTTCGCTGAAGACCGGGCTCGGTCTTAGCTCAGCTGTAAAGAAACGATCCGTATGTAAAAAAATATTACACCGTTATGGATGAGCTTGGATGGCTCTTTTTTGTAAGCCATTATCCCACAACGGTTTAGTACCAGGCATAGCGGTTGCCTTAGCTGGCCCCGTCGATACCAGCCAACGCCTCAACCGACGGACCAAATGATTCGCACTGCTTTGTACCGCTCAGTCAGCGTCCTCTTGGGGGCGATTCTGATCTCCTCGTGTTCCGATGGCGCCTTCCGGGCTCCAACGGCGCCCGTGGGCGCGATCGCGGCACAAAACGCCGGCGCGGCGAACAAAGGCCCTGACCACAGCGGAGTGACTTCCGACCTCGGCAATCTCGAGCTGAAGGCGCTCTGGTGGAAGAAGAAGCAAAACAGCGGCGCCTCGGTTTCGCGGCAGATTGGTCCTGCTGGCGGCACAATCGAACTGCCGGCAAATGGACTCACGATCGTCTTCCCGGCTGGCGCGCTGAAGGACACGAAGACCATCACCGTCACACCAGACGACAAGTACGTCGCCTACAAGATGGAGCCGTCGGGGACCACGTTCGATAAGGATGTCACCGTCACGCAGCTCCTCAGCTTGACCAACGTCGCTGGCGTTCCGCTCCGGACGCAGCTCTACGCAGCGTACATCCGGGATGACAACGCCAAGCTCAGTGGAAGGGTCACCGTATCGAAGACAGATTTGCAGTTGTCGCACATGGTCCTGTCCGCCCTCACGGGACTTCCCGAAGCAGAAGTCTGGGTAATAAGGCACTTCTCCCGCTACATGCTGTCGTCAGGCTGAAATCCGTTTCACGCTTTGCCCAAGTCCGTAACCACGTTTTAAACCATTAACCGGGTTGTCACGATGATTCGCTCCAGATTCGTCCGTTCATCCGCCCTTGTTTTGAGCGTGTTCGTAGCACTTTCGTGCTCGGACTACTCACCCACGGCTCCGCCCGCTCCAGTTACAGCGGTCCAGGTTCAAGTGCAACCGAGTAACGATCTCTTGGGCGGCCTTCTGGGCGGACTTCTCGGGATCGTTACCGGACTGCTCGGGACGGTGCTCCACGTCATCGGCTTCCAAAGCGACCCTAAGGGTATCCCGGTCAATGCCGTGAAATGGACCCAAGGCCACTACAGTGAAGTTCGCACGGTTTCGGGGACTATCGGCCGCAAGGGTGGAACGCTCACCATTCCTGGCTCTGACTTCACCATTACCTTCCCCAAGGGCGCGCTTAAGCAGAACACCAAGATTAAGATCGTCTCGGACGGCAGCGACTACGTGTCCTATGACATGCAGCCGCACGGAATCAAGTTCGCCCAGCCGGTCATCGTGACGCAGTATCTGAAAAACACGAGTGTCTACGGCACTCCGACGGCCTGGAACGCGTTCGGCGCATACTTCCCTACGGATCCGACGCTTCTGGACGGACTTCTCAAGGCGACCGAAATCGAGATGACCACGATTTACGGCGCTCCGAAGGGACAGCCCGAAGTGGAAACCTGGAAGTTGAATCACTTTTCCCGTTATATGCTATCTTCAGGCTGAGACAGGCCGACCCTCCAGGCACGTATAATGGAAAGAGCGGAAAGAACTCCACATGGTCCGCAGAAGTCATCGGCTCGCGCTGGTCCCTCAGCG